>NZ_JAZHLK010000006.1:0-139177 GCF_036549515.1 Aurantimonas sp. E1-2-R+4
ATCTTTCTTCATGGCGTTGCTCTCCTCAGTGGAATCGGCACCCCGAGCCTAACGGCTCAAGGCGGGCAACGCCGCCCACTTCAGAGTTTCAACAGAGACCGGGACATTCCCTGAAATGGTTCCCGTTTCGCCATGTTTGCCCGAAAGGATCTGGCGCGTCTCTGCCAAGCTTTGCTCAGCGGGAACGGCGGTGCGTAAGGGTAGAGGCTGATCCGCTCCATCCCAGATCACGAAGCCTCGCGCACGCCTCGAGCACCTTTCGAATCTTGTATTTTTCAAGATTGACGACGTTCGTTCGCCCCCCGGCCGCACACAGGTCGATAATCAGTCGGATGAGTTCATCATCGCTGATCGTCGCGTCGTCAGCCAGCGTGGCAGCGATGTTTTCAATATCAACAGTCATGCCGAAACATCTCCATGCGCCCCCCCGGCCGTAAACCTGCGGGATCCCCCGAGACGATCAAGGGCGTCGCCGGTTTTCCACAGAACGACGGTTAACGGGTCGTGACGGTTACGCCGCCGCGCAGGAGGAATATGACGCGGATCAAAGGAAGAAAAAACGGGAGATGGACGGAATTTCCGCCCAGACCGAGGTCGTGAATCGCGGGCCCGAATTCTGGCGGGAAATCCTAGCGCAGGGCGTCGCAGAGCGGAAACTCACTCCGAAGGATCAACTGAACCGGAAACTCACTCCGAAGGATCAACTGAACCGCCCCGGGTTTCCCGGAGACCTCACTTCCTGAGAGAATGGGGTCATGATGACGAAGACGACATCGAAGAGATATTCGCCGGAGGTCCGCGAGCGAGCGGTGCGAATGGTGCTGGAGCACCAGGGCGATCACGCGTCGCAGTGGGCAGCAATTTCCTCCATCGCGGCGAAGATCGGCTGCGCCGGGGAGACGCTGCGCCACTGGGTCAGGCAGGCCGAACGCGACCAGGGTGTTAGGGCCGGGCAAACGAGCGCTGAGCGCGACCGGATCAAGGCTCTCGAACGTGAGGTCCGCGAGTTGCGTCAGGCCAACGAGATCCTGCGCAAGGCATCGGCGTATTTTGCCCAGGCGGAGCTCGACCGCCCATTCCGACGATGACGGCGTTCATCGATGATCATCGTGATGTCTATGGGGTCGAGCCGATCTGCCGGGTTCTGCCGATCGCCCCGTCGACGTATCACGAGCACGCGGCCCGCAAGCGCGACCCGGATCGCCGACCGGCTCGGGAACGCCGCGACGCCGAGCTATGCGACGACATCCGCCGCGTCTTCGAGGCGAACTTCGGCGTCTACGGGGTTCGCAAGGTCTGGCGTCAGTTGAAGCGCGAGGGCATCGACGTCGCACGCTGCACCGTCGCTCGGCTGATGCGCCAGATAGGTCTGAAGGGCGTGATTCGCGGCAAGCCGGTGAAGACGACGATCAGCGACAAGGCCACGCCCTGTCCGCTCGACCGGGTGAACCGTCAGTTCAAAGCACCGCGGCCGAACATGCTGTGGGTTTCGGATTTCACCTATGTCGCCACATGGCGAGGCTTCATCTACGTGGCCTTCGTCATCGACACGTTCGCCCGCCGCATAGTCGGCTGGCGCGTGTCGCGATCGGCGCATGCCGACTTCGTCCTCGACGCCCTGGAGCAAGCCCTTCACCAGCGGCAGCCCTTCGCAGGCAAAGGTCTCGTGCACCATTCGGACCGGGGATCGCAACTTCCATTCAATCGGTCGTCGCAACACCTGAACGAAGGAGGTTGCGATGGGTATTCCTACGACAACGCGCTGGCCGAGACGATCAATGGTCTCTTCAAGGCCGAGGTCATCCATCGACGCGGACCGTGGCGCAGTCTCGAAGCCGTCGAGTTCGCCACCCTCGAATGGGTCGATTGGTTCAACAATCGCCGGCTGCTCGAACCGATCGGCAACGTTCCGCCCGCCGAGGCGGAAGCCGTATACTACGCTCAGCTTGAGGCCATGCCGATCGGAGCTATGGCCGATTTTGGGTGACGCGGCTTGATCAAGCGGCGCGGTTGTCGGCGCCCTGCGTGGCGACGCCATCGGTGAATGTGACGCCCTCGAGGACCATTGGCAACTGGTTCGCGCCCTTCAGACGGCGCCATGTTTTCGCTGCGGCCTGAACGAGCTTGAACACCATCAGCTTCGCCGTCTTCTGAGACAGCGCGCCCTTGGTCCGCACGGTCCGGTGCCGGACGGTGGCGAACACGCTCTCGATCGGGTTGCCCGTGCGCAGGTGATCCCAATGGTCGGCCGGGAAGTCGTAGAAAGCCAGCAAGGCGTCGCGGTCCTTGATCAGGCAAGTCGCTGCCTTCTCGTACTTGGCCCCGTATTTCTCGGTGAAGGTGTCCATGGCGGCCTCGGCGGCGGCGCGGGTCTCGGCCTGCCATATCTCGCGCAGGTCGGCCTTCACCGCCGGCTGCATCGATTTCGGGAACTTGTTCAGGATGTTGGCGGTCTTGTGAACCCAACACCTCTGATGACGCGTGCCCGGGAAGGCTTCATCGAGGGCATTCCAGAACCCCATGGCCCCGTCGCCCACGGCGATCTCCGGCGGGACCGAGAGGCCGCGGGCCTTGATATCGACCAGCAGTTCGCGCCAACTCTGCGCGCTCTCTCGCACCCCGACCTGGAAGCCAAGCAGTTCCTTGCGCCCCTCAGGTGTCGCGCCGATGATCACCAGCATGCATTCGGCGGCCGGCTCCATGCGGGCCTGCAGGTAGACCCCATCGGCCCAAATGTAGACATAGCGGCGCGCGGAGAGGTCGCGGCGCTGCCAGCGGTCGTAATCCTCCTGCCAGCCGGCCGTGAGGCGCGAGATCACGCCAGGCGACAAGGTTCGGCGCGTCAGACCCGAGCAGCGCCGTCAGCGCTTCCTGGAAGTCCCCGGTGGAAATACCACGCAGGTAAAGAACCGGCAGCAAGGCATCGAGGCTCTTCGACCGCCGCGCCCAGCGGGGCAGGATGTTCGAGGTGAAGCGGATCCTTCTCTCGGCCGGCACGCCGGCGGCGCGGTCGCGCACCTTCTGGCGCTGCACCGGGATCGGGCCGATCCCGGTCTGGATCATCCGTCCCGGCCCGGTGCCATGCCGCACGATGCGATGGCGTCCATCGGGCAGGCGTTCATCCTCGAACTGTGCAACGAAGCTCGCCGCCTCGGCCCTGAGCGCGGCGGCCAGCATCTGGCGCGCGCCCTCGCGGGCGATCTCGGTGAGACGGTCAAGGATCGATCCGGGCTGGTGAAGCGGGGTGATCGTGGTATCGTCTTTCATGGCGTATCGCTCCTTCGGGAGGTTCTGGCAGGCTTCAGCACCCGCCACGATACGCCGCCTTCTCAGGCCCCATCACCCATTTTCAGCCATAGCTCTGCCGATCGCCGCGTAGGATTCAAACCAAACAGTCTCCGGGAAACCCGGGGCGGTTCAAACAGATCCTTCAGGTCTGTGCCTCGATGCCGCGCAAGCTGCCGGGCGAACTCCAGTCCAAGCATGCCGTGGGCGTTCTCGAACGAATGAGGGAGCAAGGGGTGGTATCCGGTTGAACCGAGCTTCATCCGCGAACGACGAAAACGCCGAGATGTATCACCGGATTGCGTCATTCTGGTTCTGCCAATGCTCCGATAATGGCTTCATCAATATTGCCAGCGTCACCTCTGGCGCCTGCTGCCCGTCCAGTATCACCTCGACGATGTCCGGCGCGAGCAGCGTGAGGCGCAGGACACGGGTCACGTAGGACGCCGCGATGCCCTCGCGCTCGGCGAGTTCGGCGATCGTTGCGAAGTCGCCCGACTCCAGCATGCGCTTCCAGCGAAACGCGCGCGCCAGCGTCTTGACCAGCGTGTTGTCGCTACTTCGCGACCGCGCGGCGCCGTCGGGCAGTTGCATCTCCTTCCGGCCGCCGCGTTTCACGACGCGGAACGGGACGTGGAGCGTGATGGTCTCGGGGATCGGCGTCGCGCGTGTCATGCGGCGCGCTCCATAGCCCCGGCCAGCATCTCGCGCGCGAGGCCGCTGAGGCCGTCAACACGAAGGCGGAGGTTGACAAGGCGGCTGCGCGTCCAGCAACTGCATCAGCTTCGACCGAGACAGCGCGCGGATAAACAGAACCGCCCCGCCCCGATCCGTGCCGCAAACCTGGAAGCTTCGTTTGGCGAGGTCGATCGCCAGGACATGCACGTCTGACATGGGCTCCTCCTTCGAAAGCGCCACCACGGCGCTGCGCTGACACCTTACGATGCCGGCCAGAAGGCGGCATCCACCCCAACAGTTCAGTTGTAGTCTTCCCTCCTTGCGGTGATCATCTCGCGGGTATCTGCCAACATACGCTTTTGGCAGCATGTGAGTTCATTCTCGACGGTCGCTCCTACCTGACAACAACGCAATGCGATCGGAGCCGGGCACAAATCGATCTGGCTGAGCTTTTTGGGCAATGCGCACGAGGTCGACAAGCGCCGAACGGAGAAAGGGCCAGGGGAACTCCGGACATTCAGCAGAGCTTTCTCCCTCGCGTAAGATGGCATCGAGCTTGCCCGCAACGCCGGCAAGTGATGTGGCAGATGCACTCATCAGCGCATCGACCAGCTGTTGTTCGCGGAAGGCTGCGGCCTCTTCGGCCTCTTTGGCGACGGAGTATCCCAACTCGCCATCTGCGGCATCCCAGCGAGCCTGGTGTGCCGTGAGCTCAACTTCCGCGATTGCCCACGTCGCGGCCATCGCCGGATCGTCGCCGAAGGTCTCTTCGATCTGATCACGGGTATGCACGAAGATCGATCTGCCCTCGTCAGGCAGATCGACCTCTGCACGAGGAAACCCAATCGTCTCGACCAAACGAGCCTCGAGGGTCTGCTGTCTGCAGCAAGCCTCATAAGTGCGAAGGTGAGCGTCGTTCCATTCGTGCCAGAGCGGCAATGCGACATCCGGATCGCCGCTAGTCCTTGCTGGCGATCTCCTCAATGGATTGGTCGTCCATGCCGCTGCCATCAATGTGGTGCCGGCTAGCAGCATGCGACGGGTGACGATAGACAGACTCGTGCTAGTCTCAGAATCAGCCATGATCCGAGCTCCTTACAGCTTGGCGAGTGGTCAGGCTGGCTAGGATATTTCCGCATCCTGGCCAGCCACTCTGCATGCCGCGCCAGACATGAGGTGAGGCTGAGGCATCAGATTTTTGATAGAAAAAATATCAATTCGATTGGTGTGGATGTCAATAGAAAATCTATCAAATCGTTATCCAACCGTCACAATCCGACAGGTGAAGGCTGCCAGGGCGTTGCTCAGGTGGTCCCAAGGAGACTTGGCGGCGCGTTCCGCCGTTTCAGAACCAACGATCGCGCGCCTTGAGGCGGAGGATGGGCCACTGGGCGGCCGCCCTGAGACAGCCGCAAAGATCGTGCATGCCTTGGTTCATGGGGGCATCGAGTTCATCTCCGAGAACGGCGGCGGGCCGGGCGTTCGGCTGGCGCGGCCCATTGACGGCGAGTGATCATTTGAGCGGAACGGGTTAATCTGACCCGTTGCGGTCAATCAGGAGTGCCAGGAGGCCCTCTATCTACGCTGGACCATGACTGCGCCATGATCGCTCTGAGCCGGCGGGATCACCAAGCGGATGGCGTAGGTCTCCGCGCCGCCCCGCCACCGGTCATGCCCGATCATCCTGTTCTCGCGAGACGATGCGCGTTCCTCCTTTGCGCTCCGCGGCGAACGCCTGTTTCCCCTTCTCGGCCCAGAGCGTTCGCGCTCGTTGTCCATCGTCGCTCTTGAGCTTTTCGGCGACCCAGATCATCGCGCCGTAGATCATGGCGCGATCATCGCCGGTCAGCTCCACAATGCCGGACTTGACGACGAGGCCGCCGAGTTCAATCAGATGCCGCGTGCGTTTGCGGCGTTCGACCTGCCAGGTGCGCATGTCATGCCGCGCCCGCGCTGCCTGATGCCGATTGCGCGCTGCCCGATTGCGCCGGAGCGCCGCCAATGTCGCGGTCAGATGCTTTTGCAGATCGCCGCGATTTGCTGCGAAAGAACGCGGCCCCACGCTTGGCCCAGGACTCCCTCCTTCCGGCATCGGTGGTTTCGGCCAGCACGATCAGCGCGCCCGCCAGTTCCTCGGGGCTGAACGCATCGGCTCCGGTGGCGATCACCAGTTCACCAAGTTGTTGCACCTTGCGGGTCTTCAGGTCTTTGGCCTTGTCTTCGAGAGCTTTCAGTTCCGCGTCATAGTCCCGTGGCTTGCGCATGGCATCCTCCATAAGCTGTTGATGCAGCGATGTTAGTTGAGCGCCTGTCGCAATGCTGTAAGGTTGTCGGAACGGTCTGGCACGCGCCGGTCCATCCCGATATTTTTTCGAGGGAGGGCGCGCTTATACGTCGTTCCGACGTGCGCTTGACCGTGCCAATGCTTGATCGCGATGGCGATCTATCATCTTCACGTCAAGGTCATTGGCCGCAAGGCCGGGAGCAGCGCGGTGGCCTCCGCCGCCTACCGTTCCGCCTCGCGGATGCGCGACGAGCGGATTGACCGCGTTCAGGACTTTTCCGCCAAGCGCGGCGTCGTCCATTCGAAGGTGCTGCTGCCGGAGAACGCGCCTGAGGCATGGAGCGACCGCGAACGACTGTGGAACGACGTCGAAGCCTTCGAGGTCCGCAAGGACGCCCAGCTCGCCCGTGAGGTGGAGTTCGCCCTCCCGCGTGAGATGAGCAAGGTGCAGGGCATCGAGCTCGCCCGCGACTTCGCGCAATCGGAATTCGTCGACCAGGGCATGATCGCCGACCTCAACGTCCATTGGGATCGGGCAGAGGACGGCATGCCAAAACCCCATGCCCATGTCATGCTCACCATGCGGTCGGTGGACGAGGACGGCTTTGGCCGGAAGGTCCGCGACTGGAATCGCACCGAGATGGTGGAGCGCTGGCGCGAACGCTGGGCGGAGCTTGCCAACGAGCGGCTGGTCGAACTCGATATCGACGCCCGGATCGATCACCGCAGCCTTGAAGCGCAGGGCATCGGGCTTGAGCCGCAAAACCAGATCGGCGCCCCCGCGCAGCGCATCGAGACACATCGTGTCGAGGACGACGGCATCGAGACACGTGGTGTCAAAGGCGAAGGGATCGAGGCGGCCGCCACCGTTGCGGACCGGGCCGAGATGCACCGGCAGATCGCCCGCGACAATGGCCAACGCATCATCGCCGATCCGTCCCTGGCATTGGATGCGATCACGCATCAGCAATCGACCTTCACGCGGCGCGAGATGGCAATGTTTGCGCATCGGCACAGCGACGGCATCGACCAGTTCAATGCGGTGACACTTGCCATAGGAAACGCGCCCGGTCTGGTCGAACTGGGACGGGACCGACGCGGCGAGGACCGGTTCACCACCCGCGACATGATCGAAGCCGAACAGCGCCTGCACCGTGCCGCCGAACTCATGGCAGATCGGAAGCGCCATGAGGTGAACGACACTGACAGGCAGGCGGCACTGGCGCATGCCGAACAACGCGGCCTTGTCCTCTCCGACGAGCAGGCCGATGCGCTGGCCCATATCACCGACGGGCGCGATCTCGGTATCGTTATCGGCTATGCCGGAACGGGAAAGAGCGCGATGCTGGGCGTCGCGCGGGAAGCATGGGAAGCGGCGGGATACGAGACCCGGGGCATCGCTCTGTCCGGCATCGCGGCGCAAGCCCTCCAGAGCGGATCGGGCATAGCATCGCGCACCATCGCGAGCATGGAACATGGCTGGCGGAACGGCCGCGATCTGCTCACCAGCGGTGACGTGCTGGTAATCGATGAGGCCGGCATGGTCGGCACGCGCCAGATGGACCGCGTGCTGTCCCATGCGGCTCAAGCCGGCGCGAAGATCGTCATGGTCGGCGATCCGCGGCAGCTACAGTCCATCGAAGCGGGCGCGGCTTTCCGCTCGATCCATGACCGCCACGGTGGCGCGGAGATCAGCGAGGTGCGCCGCCAGCGCAACGATTGGCAGCGGGACGCCACGCGCGATCTGGCGACCGGCAGAACCGGCAATGCGATCCATGCCTATGACCGTCATGGCATGGTGCATGAGGCTCCAGCGCGGGAACAGGCGCGCGATGATCTGATCGACCGCTGGGACCGCGACCGGCAGGCCGAACCGGATCGCAGCCGGATCATCCTCACCCATACCAATGCCGAGGTGCGCGCCCTCAATGAAGGTGCGCGGGAGCGAATGCGGGACGCGGGCGATCTGGGTGAGGACGTGCGCGTCGCCGTCGAACGTGGCGCGCGCAGCTTCGCCAGTGGAGACCGCGTCATGTTCCTGCAAAACGAGCGCGGCCTTGGCGTGAAGAACGGTACGCTCGGCACCATCGTTGAGGTCAGCGCGCAGAGCATGTCCGTGCACGCCGATGACGGGCGCAGTATCTCATTCGACCTGAAGGACTACGACCGCATCGACCACGGCTATGCCGCGACGATCCACAAGGCGCAGGGCATGACCGTGGACCGCACCCATGTGCTGGCCACACCGGGCATGGACGCCCACAGCAGCTATGTCGCGCTGTCCCGGCATCGCGACGGCATGGACCTGCATTATGGCCACGACGACTTCGCCGGCCAGGACAGGCTGGTGAATACCCTGTCGCGCGACCGCGCCAAGGACATGGCCACCGATTACGAGCAGCAGATCGACCCGGCGCGGGATTACGCCGAGCGGCGCGGCATCACCTTCCGCGCCCGTGTCGCGGAGATCGTGCGTAAGGTCGTCCCGGAAAAGGTGCGTGGCATGTTCAACGGTATGCGCTTGCCCGCCGATGGCGGACAGGGGCCGGAACGGGCAGCGCCGTCGCCGGGCGCTGGCGAAGCGCAGGGGCCGGTACGGGAAAGCGCTGCGGCAAAGGTCCGGCGAACGCCGGATGCGCCGGAAAGAGCCGTGGCGGCGGACCCGGAGGCGGCGCTGCGCAAGGCCCGCACCGATACGCTCATCCGTCATGCCCGCGCGGTGGACGCGATCTTCAGCGCCGAAGATGCGGGCGGCAAGCGAAGCCCGGACCAGATGCGGAAACTTTCCGACGCTCGCAAGGCTTTCGAGGGCGTGCGGCCTCATGGCTGGCGCGATGCGGAAGCAGCCTACGTGAAAGAGCCCGACCTCGCCCGAGAGGCAGGTGCAGGCAAGGTCAACCGCGCCATCCGGGCGCTCCAGCTCGAAACCGAAATCCGCACCGATCCCAGCCGCCGCGCCGACCGCTTTGTCGAGCGCTGGCAGAAGCTCGACCGCACCAGTCAGCGCCAATACCAGGCGGGCGATATGTCCGGCTACAAGGTCACGCGGTCGGCGCTGGGCGACATGGCGAAAAGCCTCGAACGCGATCCGCAACTGGAATCCCTGCTCGCTAATCGCAAGGCCGCGCTAGGCATCGACATGGAGGCTGGCCGCCGACTCGGCGCGGCCCTCGCCCTCTCTCACGGTCTCGACCTCGGGAGAGGAAGGGGGATCGGGATATGAGAACCGTCCTATGTGCCGCCGTTTCCATCCGGCGCCGCGACGATTCCCCGAACCCTCTTGCGCCCCGGCAAGGGCCTGTCCTGACTGGACAAAGAGCCGTCAGAAACCGCCAGCCGGAGGCATCGCATCCATGCCCGCACCAGACCGTATCGTCCGCCTGAATACCGTCCTCGCCCGGACGGGCCTGTCTCGCTCCACCATCTATCGAAAGATCGCTGAGAGTACTTTCCCGGCCCAGATCAGGATCAGCATCAACGGTGCCGGTTGGCGGGAGTCCGATATTGATCGCTGGGTTGCCGATCCCGTCGCATGGCGGCCGGAGCAAGAGGCCGGTGATGGCCGATGACGACAGGTGCTCGGGCAGAGGGAAACCTGCCAATGACAACCGCCCGACTGATGGACAGGAAGCCGGTCACGAGGCCCTCGACGCGTCCGAGCGGCTTGATGCGGCTGTGCTGTCCATCGCTCGACTGATCGGACGTCAGATCGCGCGGGAAGATCACGAGAAAGCCATGCGCGCAGCCAATGACAACAGGCCACCCGAAGCAGGCGACGATGACGGATGACACCGTGGCCCGCGTAACTCGGGGATGCCTCGCATGACCGGATGCGATGAGCGGAAGATTGACATCTTATAGGATGTCTATATTTAACCTCCCATGAGGCTGGTTCTGGACACCAACGTGATCGTGGCGGCGTTCCGCAGCCGCAACGGGGCAAGCAACCTGCTGTTGCGGTTCGTTGACCGGAGTGTGGTGACGCCGCTTTGTTCCACGGCGCTGTTTCTGGAATACGAGGCGGTGCTGAGCCGGGAGGAAACCCGGAAGGCGACGGGCCACAGCCTGGAGGATGTCGCGGCGGTCATGAGCGCGCTTGCCGCCGTGTCCGCGGGTGTCGATATTTCGTTTCGGACGCGGCCCATGCTGCCCGATGCCGCGGATGAGATGGTGCTTGAGGCTGCCCTGAACGGAGAGGCCGAGGCTATCGTGACGCATAATGTCAGGGATTTCCGCCCGGCCCTCAAGCTGGGCGTGACCATTGCAACGCCAGGAGAGATCGTCAGGAGACTGAACACATGACGCAGACCCAACGCTACAAATACCCGCTGCAACTGCCGCAATCGCTCAAGGAGACGGCGGTGCGTCTTGCCATGGAGGATGGTGTATCGCTCAATCAGTGGATCATTTCGGCCGTGGCGCAGAAGATCGGGGCAGTGGAGACGGCTGACGATTTCCTGAAAGCGCGTGCCGGCACGGCGAAGCGCGGTGATCTGACGAGGCTTCTTGACCGTGCGCCGGATGTGCCGCCGGCGCCGGAGGATGCCATCAAGGACTGATAGAACGGAGATCGCCATGACCCGCGCCGCGCTTTACGCCCGCTACTCCTCCGACAATCAGCGGGAGGCCTCGATAGAGGATCAATTGCGGCTGTGCCGCGAGCATGCGGAGCGTGAAGGCTGGCAGATCGTAGAAAACTATACCGACGCCGCAATCTCCGGCGCCAGCATGATCCTTCGACCTGGGATAAAGACGCTTCTCACGGATGCACAGGACGCACGCTTCGACGTGGTTCTGGCCGAAGCCCTCGACAGGCTGTCCCGTGACCAGGAAGACATTGCGGCACTGTTCAAGCGGCTTCGCTTCGCCGGTATTCGCATCGTTACCCTGTCAGAAGGAACGGTGGACGAACTGCATATTGGCCTGAAAGGCACGATGAACGCTCTCTTCCTTCGTGATCTGGCTGCCAAAATCAGGCGTGGCCAGTCCGGCCGCGTTATCAACGGATACTCCGCCGGGGGCCTGTCCTACGGATATCGTGTGGTCAAGAAGCTCGACGAGCGAGGGGAGCCGATCCGAGGCCTCCGTGAAGTGGACGAAGAACAGGCTGGTATCATCCAGCGCATCTTCCAGGAATTTGCCTCGGGGCGTTCCGCCCGGACCATCGCCGCTGGCCTTAACCGCGACGGCATTCCCTCTCCCTTCGGCCGAGAATGGGGAGCCTCCACGATCAACGGCAACCTCAAACGTCGCAGCGGCATACTCTATAACGAGGCCTATATCGGGCTCTTGGTCTTCAATCGCGTTCAGATGGTCAAGGACCCGGAGACCGGCAAGCGCATCTCCCGCCCGAACCCGTCCGAACAGTGGCAGGTGGTGGAAGCGCCTCACCTGCGCATCGTCAGCGACGAGCTATGGAACGCCGTCCAAGTACGCAAGAAGCTCTACGGTGGAACCCGGCTGCATAAGCGCAGAAGGCCGAAGCATATGTTCTCCGGTCTGGTGCGGTGCGGTTGCTGTGGCGCGACCTACACCATCAAGTCCCAGGATCAGCTCGCCTGCACAGCGCATCGGGAACGGGGAACCTGCGCGAACAACCGAACTGTTCGCGTGCCCGACCTCGAATGTCGCGTGCTTGAAGGCATCAAGCAACGGCTGCTCGCCCCCGATGCGATTGCCGAATTCCTTGCTGAGTATCATGCCGAGAGGAAGCGGCTGAACGCCATGATGCGGCGGGACCGGCACCAGATCAACAAACGGCTAGGCATTCTCGATAGGCAAATCTCGAACATCATCGATTCCATAGCCGATGGTGCTGCAACGTCAGGCATGAAGACCCGGCTGATCGAGATGGAAGCGGAGAAGGAGCGCCTTACCGCCGATCTGGCCGCAATCTTGGATGCCAGCGATGTCGTGGAACTGCATCCGGCCTCGATTGAGGTTTACCGCCGCAGGATCGCCGAGTTGCAGGAGGCGCTGCACTCCAACGAAGACGACCGCCAGGACGCGCTCAATGCCATTCGTTCGCTCGTCACAAGCATCGAAGTGATACCGTGCGAAGGACGGGGGAAATTTGACCTGAACGTCCACGGTTCTCTAGCAGAGCTTCTCAACCTGCCTCACCGCAAACCGGGCGAACCACCGAACACTGCAATGATGGTAGCGGAGGAGGGACTCGAACCCCCGACACGCGGATTATGATTCCGCTGCTCTAACCAGCTGAGCTACTCCGCCATCTCACGACGAGGCGACCACTTCGGGTCGGCGGGGATATAGGAGGCGCGGGCGACGGCTGTCAATGGTCGGAGAAGCGTCTGCTCCGGCTGATTTGGCCTTCGCCGGTGGAAATCGCCGCAACCCGTCGTCATGCCGCTTCGTTCGCCATCGGCAAGCAACTCGCCTGGGTCCGACGCGGCCGATGTCGATCGCCACAGCCCACAGCGGCGGCCGGCGTCGTGGCCCGCCCTTCTCCCCTCAATCCCGATCCGTGACAGACCCCGCAAGGAAAGGCGTCCAGCGCCGATCCTTGCGGCGAGGCCGCCGCTTCGCTAGGTCCGGTTCGACATCACCAGGAGAGAACGCATCATGTACCCACGAATAGCGGTCGTCGGTTGCGGACAATGGGGCCAGAACCACATCCGGACCCTCGCCGAGATCGGCGCCCTCGCAGGGGTGGCCGATCGCCATGACGACCGCGCGGAGGCCTTCGCGGAACGCTACGGCGTCAAGGCGCTGTCTCCCGAGGCGGCGGTCGCGGCGTCCGATATCGACGCGCTGGTCCTGGCGCTACCGGCATCCGCCCACGGCGCCATGGCGCGCGCCGCCTTCGCGGCGGGCAAGGATGTCCTTATCGAAAAGCCGATCGCACTCGATTCGGCCGACGCCGAGAAGACTGCCGCGGCGGCGCGCGTGGCCGGACGCCTGTTGATGGTCGGGCACGTCGTCCGCTTTCATCCGGTGTTCCAACGGCTTTGCGAGATCGTCGCCGAAGGCCGGATCGGCCAGGTGCGCCATCTGATCTCGAACCGGATGGGTCTGGGGCGGTTTCCCAGCATGGACGTGGTCTGGGATCTGGCGCCGCACGATCTGTCGCTGGTGCTGCATCTGGCCGGGGAGCATCCGGACACGGTCATCTGCCATCGTCGCACGGTGCTCAGCGACGAGACCGACATCGCCGACATCATCCTGGAATTCCCGAATGGCATCGGCGCGGAGATTCATGTCTCGCGGGTTTCGCCCTATCGCGACCGGCGATTCTCGGTGATTGGGACGGAGGGAATGCTGACCTTCGACGATCTGGCCCCGGAAGGCGAGAAGCTGGCGCTTTATGCCCACAAGGTGCGGCGAGCCGGCGCGACATTCGACTTCGACAATGCGCCTGCCGCGTTTCTTCCGACCGAACCGGGCTTGCCGCTCGATCGCGAGCTCAGGCACTTCCTGGATTGCGTCATGACCCGAACCGAGCCGGAAACCGGAGCCAGCGAGGCCGTGGAGACCGTCCGGATCCTGTCGCTGGCCTCGCCGCTTTCGTCGCCGGACCTGACGGCCTGACGACGCGGAATCGGCGACAAGACGTCCGTCCCTACTCTACCCGGCCACCGCGACGGTCGCCGAATGGCTGGTCGCCACCGCCGGCCGAACCGTCTCGGCGATGATGCCGCCGCCCAGGACCTCGGCGCCGGCGTCCTCGCACGCATAGAAGACACAGGCCTGGCCCGGCGCCACGCCATCCTCGCCTTCCAGGAGTTCGACCTGCCAGTCGCTGTCGTCGCCGACGATCCGGGCCGATGCCGGCGGGCGCGTCGAGCGCACCTTGACGAAGAGCGGGCGTCCCGACGCGGCATGGGCGCCCGGCGTCTCGCGCCCGAGCCAATTGACGTCGCGCAGACGCAGGCGGCGCGTCGCCAGCGCTTCGCGCGGCCCGACGATGACACGCGCGGTCGCGGGTTCGAGCGCCACCACATAGAGCGGCTCGCCGGCGGCGACGCCGATGCCGCGCCGCTGGCCGATCGTGTAATGCAGGATGCCCGCGTGCCGGCCCAGCAGCCGCCCGTCGATATGGACGATATCGCCCGCCTCACCCGCGTCGGGCCGTAGCCGCTGGATGACGTCGCTATAGCGGCCCTTGGTCACGAAGCAGATGTCCTGGCTGTCCGGCTTGGCGGCAATCGCGAGGCCATGCCTGTCGGCGAGCGCGCGGGTCTCGGGCTTGGTCAGGCGGCCAAGCGGAAAGCGCAGGAAATCGAGCTGGGCCTGCGTCGTCCCGTAGAGGAAATAGCTCTGGTCGCGATCGAGATCGAGCGGCCGATAGAGACTGCGATGCCCGCCATTCGGTCGGCTATCGATATAATGGCCGGTCGCCAACGCGTCGGCGCCCAAATCCCTTGCCGTGGCGAGAAGATCGCGGAACTTGACGGTCTGGTTGCAGGCGACGCAGGGGATTGGCGTCTCGCCGGCCAGATAGCTTTCGGCGAATGGATCGATCACCGCCGCGCGGAACCGGTCCTCATAGTCGAGCACGTAATGATGGATGCCGAGCGTCTCGGCGACCCGGCGGGCGTCGTGAATGTCCTGGCCAGCGCAACAGGCACCGGCACGGCGGGCGCCCTCGCCCGCGTCATAGAGCTGCAACGTGATGCCGACGACGTCGTAGCCTTGCTCATGCAGAATGGCCGCGACGACGGACGAGTCGACGCCGCCCGACATGGCGACGACGACACGCGTCTCGGCGGGCAGCTTTGGAAGATCGAGGCTGTTCAACATTGGCGCCTCCTGCGGCGTCTCGGCGGTTCTGACGGCGGAGGTCCGTTTCTAGCGGGCTGGCACCGAAAAGCAAAATAATGCGGCCATGACGCTCCCTCTCATTCGGGACCTGACACGCATCGCGCTCCGGCACAGGTAGGCGCCCCGCAAGAGCCCCGCAAGTCATACGCCGCCGAAGGCTTTCCCCGCAACGATCCGCGACCGTTGGAAGGGCCAGCGGTGAGACTCCGGGGCCGGGTTGGCCCCGTCGATCGCCGGTCGCTCAAACTCTTATCGAAACCTTACGGGAAGCTTGACGCTTTTTTTAGAAGCGCCGCGCTAGGGTGAGGTTCGATTAGGTCTTTGAGTTTTGTAGAGAGTACAATGACCGATCAGGTTAGACCACGCGTAAAATACGTCATCGGCCCGGACGGCAGCCCGTTGACGATTGCAGACTTGCCGCCCACAAATACCCGACGATGGGTCATCCGCCGCAAGGCGGAGGTCGTCGCGGCAGTTCGCGGCGGGCTTCTCAGCCTCGACGAGGCCTGCTCGCGGTACACGCTGACGGTGGAGGAATTCCTCTCCTGGCAGATGTCCATCGACCAGCACGGTCTGGCTGGTTTGCGTACCACACAGATCCAGGAATATCGCAAGAAGGTGGACCTGCACTGAATAGGCACATACCCCATTTTCCGAGCGCCTGAGGAGACCGGCTACCGTCGGCTCGAAAGCGATTGAAAGCCCCCGGTGAAAACCGGGGGCTTCGTTTTTTCATGACCCTGTCAACCGCCCACGATACCGGCGGACCTCACAGGTCCGAGGCTGGCGACAGTCAGGCCGGCGGTAATCGGCCTTCCTCCACCGCGAAACAGGCGACCTTGGTCGGGCCGTGTTCGACAAGCACGGGCAGTTCCGAGCGGCAACGGTCGTTGGCATAGGGACAGCGCGGGTGGAAGGCACAACCCGGCGGCGGATCGAAGGGTGACGGCAATTCGCCGGTCAGCCGGATGCGCTGGGTCTTCTTGCCCGGATCGGTCGCCGGCGTCGCCGACAGGAGCGCCCGCGTGTAGGGGTGCAGCGGGTTCGCATAGAGCGCGTCGACCGAGGCGATTTCGACCGGACGCCCGAGATACATCACCATCACCCGGTCCGCGACGTGCCTGACCACCGACAGATCGTGGCTGATAAAAATATAGGTGAGATTCAACCGCTCCTGGAGGTCGGCCAGGAGATTGAGAATCTGCGCCTGAATTGAGACGTCGAGGGCCGACACCGGCTCGTCGAGGACCAGAATCTTCGGCTCCAGGATGATGGCGCGCGCGATCGCCACGCGCTGGCGCTGACCACCCGAGAACATATGCGGATAGCGATCGTAGTGCTCGGGCCGCAGACCCACCTCTGCCAGTGCCGTCTCGGCCTTTTTGCGGCGTTCGGCGCGCGAAAGCTTGGTGTTGATCTTTAGCGGTTCCTCGATGATCGCCCCGACCTTCTGGCGCGGGTTGAGCGCGCCATAGGGATTCTGGAAGACGATCTGGACGGTCGAGCGGAGCTTCTTGATGTCGCCGGGATGATCGCCCGAGACGCGCACGCCGTCGACGTCGAGTTCGCCCTCCGACGGCGTTTCGATCATCGTCAGCATACGGGCGAGGGTCGACTTGCCGCAGCCCGATTCGCCGACGATCGCCAGCGTTTCGCCTTGCTCGACGACGAAGCTGGCGTCCTTCACGGCCTTGAGTTCGAGCGGCTTCTGGAACAGGCCACGGCGCACCTCGTAGACCTGGCTGACATTCTTGGCGGTGACGATCGCGCTCATCGGGCGTCTCCCGCGTTGAGGGGATAGTGGCAGAGCGCTTCCCCCAAAGCCGGTGGCTGCCGCGGCGGCACCACCGTGCGGCAGATGTCGTCGGCCTTCGGGCAGCGCGGATTGAACAGGCAGCCGTTTGGCCGATCCCCCTGCCCCGGAACGACGCCGGGGATGGTCGGCAGGCGCGCGCCTGTGGCGCGTTCCGGAATCGCGGCAAGCAGCGCCGCCGTATAGGGATGGTGCGGGGTATCGAACAACGTCGCGACCGGCTGACGCTCGACCTGCTGGCCGGCATACTGCACCACGACCCGCTCGGCGGTCTCGGCGATGACACCCATGTCATGGGTGATCAGGATCATCGCCATGCCGTGCTGCTTCTGAAGATCGACCAGGAGATCGAGGATCTGCGCCTGAATGGTCACGTCGAGCGCCGTCGTCGGCTCGTCGGCGATCAGAAGCTTCGGGCTGCAGGCCGTCGCCATGGCGATCATCACCCGCTGGCTCATGCCGCCGGAGAGCTGATGCGGGAAGGCTGTCAACCGGCGTTCCGGCTCCGGCATCCCAACCTGCTGAAGGAGCTCCACCGCGCGGGTCTGGCGTGCCTTGCGGTCGAGATCGGTGTGCGCCTTGAGGGCCTCGCGGATCTGGTAACCCACCGTGAAGCACGGATTGAGGCTGGCCACCGGCTCCTGAAAGATCATGGCGATATCGCCGCCGATGATCTTGCGCCGCTCGCGATCCGACATGGCGCGCATGTCGCGCCCCTCGAAGGCCATCTCGTCGGCGGTGACGGTGGCGGAGGGTGGCAGCAGACCCATCAGCCCGAGCATGGCGACGGATTTGCCCGAGCCGGACTCGCCGACGATGCCGAGGACTTCGCCCGGCTCGACCGAAATGTCGACGCCGTCGACCGCCTTGAACGGGCCGGAGGCCGTGTCGAAGACGACGGAAAGGTTGCGGAGAGAGAGAAGGGGCATGGGTTAGAGTGTCAACTCCGCTTCATCTTCGGGTCGAGCGCATCGCGAAGGCCATCGCCCACCAGATTGATGGCAAGCACGGTGATGAGAATTGCCAGCCCGGGCAGAGTGACCACCCACCACGCCCTGAGGATGAACTCGCGCGCCTCGGCCAGCATCGTGCCCCATTCGGGCGTCGGCGGCTGGGCGCCCATGCCGAGAAAGCCGAGCGCGGCGGCATCAAGGATGGCGGTGGAAAAGGACAGCGTCCCCTGGACGATCAGCGGGCCGAGGCAGTTGGGCAGGATGGTCACCACCATCAGCCGCAAGGGACTGGCGCCGACGACACGGGCCGCGGTGACGTATTCGCGCTCTTTCTCCGCCATCACCGAGGCCCGCGTCAGCCGGACGAAATGCGGTTGCAGCACGATGGCGATGGCGATCATCGCATTGACCAGGCCGGGCCCGAGGATCGCGACCAGCACCAGCGCCAGGAGCAGCGATGGGAAGGCGAGGATCACGTCCATCACCCGCATGATCAGCGTATCCACCCAGCCCCTGAAATAGCCGGCGATCAGCCCGATCACGATCCCGCCGGTAACCGAGATCGACACCACGACGACACCGACGAAAAGCGAGAAACGCGCGCCATAAATCAGCCGCGAGAGCAGGTCGCGTCCCACCGCGTCGGTGCCGAGCAGGAAGGTGGCCGTTCCGCCATCCTCCCAGAAAGGCGGCTGTAGCAGCGCGTCGCGATACTGCGCCGACGGGCTGTGCGGCGCGATCAGCGGTGCGAAAATCGCGATCAGAACGAGCAGACAGAATACCGTCAGTCCGATCACGGCGCCCTTGTTCTCGGAGAAATAGAACCAGAATTCGGCGAGCATCGCCCGCCGCGTGCCCCGGCGTCCGGGCGCACCGCCCGCGGCGGCCTCGGCATCGTCGATCCTGTTGAGTTCGTCGGTATGGACCATAATCGCCTCAGTGATGCCGGATACGCGGGTTGATGAACCCGTAGAGGAGATCGACCAGGAGATTGACGACCATCACCACGCCGGCGACCAGCAGCAGCCCGCCCTGCACCACCGGATAATCGCGCTTGAAAACCGAATCGACCATCCATTTGCCGACGCCGGGCCAGGAGAAAATCGTTTCCGTCAGGATGGCCCCGGCCAGAAGCACGCCGACCTGCAGGCCGATGACGGTCACCACCGGAATCAGGGCGTTGCGAAGGGCGTGGACCCCGACGACTCGCAGCGGCCGCAGCCCCTTGGCGCGGGCGGTGCGGACATAGTCGTCGCTCAGCACCTCGAGCATGGCGGAGCGGGTCTGTCTCGCGATCACGGCGAGTGGAATGGTGCCAAGGACGATCGTCGGCAGGATCAGATGGCTGAGCGCCGACCGGAACGCTCCGTCCTGACCGGACAGAAGGCTGTCGATCAGCATGAAGCCGGTCACTTGCGGGAAATAATAGAGCAGCGAGATGCGTCCCGAGACCGGCGTCCAGCCGAGCGTCCCGGAAAAGAAGATGATCAGCAGCAGTCCCCACCAGAAGATCGGCATGGAATATCCGACGAGCGCGGTCCCCATGATCGACTGGTCGAGCCACGTCCCCCGATTGACGGCCGCCAGAATGCCGAGTGGCAGGCCGATCGCGACGGCGAAGATGATGGCGCAGGTCGACAGTTCCAGCGTCGCGGGAAACAGCGTCAGGAACTCCCCCAGCACCGGCCGCTTGGTGACGATCGAGGTGCCGAGGTCGCCCTGCAGGATGCCGACGAGATAGTCGAAGAACTGCATGACGATCGGCTGGTCGTAGCCATAGACCTTTTGCAGCTCGGCGTAGCGTTCCGCCGACATGCCCCGCTCGCCGGCGAGCAGCATGATCGGATCACCCGGCAGCAGCCTGATGAAGGCGAAGGCGACGATGGCGACGCCGACGAAGGTCGGGATCAGGAGGGCGATCCGGTACAGAAGAAAACGGAGCATGGCATCCGACTTGAGGTTCGCCGGATGCGTGCACCGTTTCCCGGTGCCGCCCGGCGGGGTCGACACGACAACGCAAATGGACCTTGCCCACCCGAACCTCGCATCGCTTCACAAAAAGCAGGGAGGGCGGCCCAAGAACCGCCCTTCCCCGACCTGTTACTCGCTGATGTCGACGCCGTCGAACCAGTGACCGCCGAGCGGGTCCATGACATAGCCCGTCACGTTGGAGCGCATCGGCATGTGAACGACGGAGTGGGCGATCGTGCCCCAGGGCGCCTCGCGCTTGAAGACGACCTGCGCCTCCTCGTAGAGCTTGGCGCGCTCTTCCTGCTCGCCGCTCTTGGCCTTCTGGATCAGGCTCTCGAATTCCTCGTTGCACCATTGCGCCCGATTGGAGCCGCCGACGCCGTCACAGCCCAGCAGCACCGCGAGGAAGTTGTCCGGATCGCCGTTGTCGCCGGTCCAGCCAAGCAACACCGCGCCGTCGCGGTCCTCTGCCTTCGAGCGCTCGAGATACTCGCCCCACTCATAAGAGACGATCTCGGCCGTAACGCCGATCTTCTTGAAATCCTCCTGGATGAGCTCGGCCATGCGCCGCGCATTCGGATTGTACGGGCGCTGCACCGGCATCGCCCAGATCTTCATGGACAGGTTTTCGACGCCCGCATCGGCCAGGGCCTGCTTGGCCTTCTCCAGATCGTAGGGATCGTCCTCAACAGCGTCGTTATAGGACCACATCGTCGGCGGGATGGGGTTCTTGGCAGCCTTGCCGGCGCCCTGGAACACGGCTTCGAGGATTGCCTCCTTGTTGATCGCCATATTGAGAGCCTTGCGGACCTCCGGCTTGTCGAACGGCGCCACCTTGGTGTTGTAGGCGAGATAGCCGACGTTCAGCCCCTCCTGCTCCATGACTTCAATGTCGGCGTTGGCCTTCAGCGCCTCGATATCGGCGGGTGCCGGATAGGGCATCACGTGACACTCGCCCGACAGGAGCTTTTGCTGGCGCACCGCCTGATCGGTGGTGATGGCGAAGACCAGATCGTCGATCGGCTGCTTGCCGTCCCAATAGTCGGCAAAGGCCTTATAGCGGATCACCTGATCAGGCTGGTAGGCGAGGAAGCTGAACGGGCCGGTGCCGACAGGCTTCTGGTTCAGATCGGCTTTGTTGTCGCCGAGCGAATCCGCATATTCCTTTGAAAGGATCGAGGCGAAGTCCATTGCCATGTTGGCCAGAAATGGCGCTTCCGGGCGATTGAGCACGAATTTCACTGTCAAGTCGTCGACCTTTTCGATCGACTTGACGAGATCCGGCATCGACATGCCGTTGAAATACTCCCAGCTCGCGCCGTCGACATATTTGTTGAACGGGTTGTCCTCCTTGAGCTGGCGCTCGAAGGAGAAGATGACGTCGTCCGCATTGAGATCGCGCGACGGCGTAAAGAAGTCGGTGGTGTGGAACTTGGCGCCGGGACGGAGCTTGAATGTGTATTCGGTCCGGTCCTCCGACACTTCCCAGCTCTCGGCGAGGCCGGGCTGGATCTCGGTCGTGCCGCGCTTGAATTCGACCAGGCGATTATAGACCGGCTTGGACGAGGCATCGAAGGTCGTGCCGGCGGTATAGAGCGCCGGGTCAAAACCCTCGGGCGATCCTTCCGAACAGTAGACGAGCGTCTTGGCCGATGCGGCGGAGCCGAGCGCGAGCGTTAAAGCGGTCGCCGCAACGAGCCGGGTGAACAGTTTCATGGATGGCATCTCCCTGATCACGAGACGGGTCAAACCCGCCGGAAGTCGATATCGGACAGGTTTTGCCGGCGTCATGCAAGCGCATTTTTTGACCAAGCATTCAAAAAACCATCCCCTGCGCTTCGCCCTCCGACGATGCATATCGCGTCGATTTGGCCAGGATTTGCCGCTGCGCGGCATGAACAATCTGGTTTATCATTCGTGGGATGAGCAAGAAAACAGATCGCCCCAAGGTTTCGGCCGACCGCCCCGCCGAGCGTGCCTCCCCCTTGCAGCCCGTCGACGCGGACGCGAGACGGCTCGCCCGGACACTGCTGCGCTCGGCTCGCCACGGCGCCCTTGCGGTGCTGCGCCCTGGCGACGGTCATCCGGCGGCCAGCCGAGTCCTCGTGGCAACCGACTTCCTCGGCCGGCCGCTCCTGCTGATGTCCGACCTCACGCTGCATGCCAAGGCCCTTGCGGTCGATCGCCGCTGCTCACTGCTGGTCGGGGCGACGGGCAAAGGCGACCCCCTCACCCATCCCCGTTTGACGGTGTTCGGGACGGCAAGCGCCATCGCGGCGACGGATCCGGAGCGTCCGGCGGTGCGGGAGCGGTTCCTCGCGCGCCATCCGAAATCCGCGCTCTACGCGGATTTCGGCGATTTCCATTTCGTCCAGCTGGAGTCGGCGTCCGCTTCGCTGAATGGCGGCTTTGGGCGCGCCTTTGAACTCACGCCTGCCGAGTTCATCGACGGCCCTGCGGAGGACCTCCAAGCCACGGCCATCCGGGCGCGCGACCACATCAATGCGGACCATGGCGACGCGATCGACCGCATTGCCCTCGATGCCGGCCATGAGGGACATGGATGGCGCATCGCGACTCTCGATCGCCTCGGCTTCGAAATTCTGCGGGGAGATTCACTGCGACGGGTGGAGTTTCGCGCCGATGCCGTGGCAGCCGGAGGGTTCCGGAGCGCCTTCGTCGATTTGGCGGCCGACAAGGCGTGACGAATCTGAGGGATGAGACCGCGAGAACCTATACCCCTACGCAGGCGTCGCTTCCCCGGCGTCCCGTCGCGGCCTAAACCTTGAAGCCCTCCGGGCAGGCCGCCCGAAACCGGCGATTGCTCTGCCCGCTCAGATAGATGCATTGGCCCGGATTATTGGCCGCCAGGCCGAGCACGCGATCGTCGGAGGTGATGACGGTCTCCGGAATTCGCCCGACCCGGAACGGTGCAACCTCGGCCCCTGAGAGACCGAAAACCGCGCCAAAAACGGGAGGCAAGGCGCCGCCAGTGCAACCGGACAGCACAATTGCGCCGACCAGCGCCGCAAGGAGGCAGCCGTTCTTTCGATGCCCGCGGGGCGTCTGCGAACGTTTTTCGGTCAACCTCAGATTCTCCATCCCATCATTCCGCGCCGACCGAATGCACATCTCATCGAGAAACCGCCCGTACACGGACCGTCTTCACTGCCGCGCCGGCGGCTCGGCCCTCCGCATCGGACGCGATCGGTCCGTGCCGAGGCTTTTTCTCCCGGATTTGGCCACAAAAAAAGCTGCCGAGACGACCCCGGCAGCTCTCTTACGATCAAATCGCCGTCGTGCCCGGTCAGTAACCGGCTGGGCAACGATAGATGTTACCGTCGGAATAACGGCAATAGCCCGGACGCTCCTTGGAGCGGCCGATGACGTTGCCGACCACCGCGCCGGTGCCAGCGCCGATGGCGCCGCCGATCAGCGCGCCCTTCGCATCGCCCGTCACGCCGGCTCCGATCGCCGCGCCGCCAAGACCGCCAAGCGCCGCGCCTCCGGCGGTATAGCGATCTTCCGTCGTGCAACCGGCGACCAAGATGGTAGCCGCTGCGATGGCGGCAATCGAATATTTCTTGAACATGTTCAACCTCTCACTGGACCCGTCGTCCCCACTCACAACGATAACGCATCAATTTCGTTCCGTCACCATATTGATGACTGACCAGATCCAGATTGGCACGGGTATCAAACGCCGGACAGCCCGCCCAAATTTTTTCGGCCGCTTTTAACGGGACGCCACCATCTGCGGTTCCGCGTCAAACGTGATCAGCAACTCGCCGGTCCGGCTGACGGCCCAGTCGATCGAAGCCGATTGCTCGAAGACGTCCGCGTCGACGGCCTTGCAGGCGCCGAGAACCCTGCTCTCCGTGGAGCCACTCAGGCGCATCTCAAGCGCCAAATCGCGCCGGCATTCCTCAACCGACTCATATGCCGGAACAGGAACGGGAATTTCTCTGCAGACCGAAGCATCGCCCGAGCATCCGACAAGTAACATAAAAGCCGCAACATGTTCCATCGAAACGTCTCCTTTGGCTAAACAACGGCCAATTCGGAAAGTCGTTCCAAATTCCCTGCTGGCACCTGAAAAAAAACGTCTCGGAAAAAGGCGATTCGGCGAAAAGCCCGGTGTTCCCGTCGGCTCAGCGAACCGGATCGGCGACTCAGGCCTTTACGGCAGAGGAGCGCGAGTTGACCTCGTACTGGTCCTGAGGAATCGTCAGCGTATAGCGCAAGCCGTCGGAAAAATATTCGAGCGAGGCTGCCCCGCCGACCGCGTTCGGCACGATCCGCTCCAACGTCGACGTACCAAAGCGAGCATCACGCTCCGGGCGAACGCGCGGACCGTTTCGTTCTTGCCAATCCAGGACGAGGGTTTCCTCATCCTCCCTGTCTTCAAGCCACGCGCCGATGGCGACCGTTCCGCCGGGGACGGACAATGATCCGTAGGAGGCGGCGTTGACCGCCAGTTCGTGCAGTGCGAGCCCCACATGCAACGACGCCGTCGGCGAGAGATAGACGTCGGGAGACTCGACCGCGATTTGATCCATGCCGTCGGGCGCGTAGCGTTCGACCTGCATCGTGACGAGGCTCATCAAGTCCGCGCCACGCCAATCGGCATCGGTGACGATATCCTGGGAGTAGGCGAGCGATTGAATCCGCCCTCTGAAGCGGACGAGAAACTCCGGAACGGTCACCGAGTGACGCGCCGTCTGACTCGCCAGACTCTGGATGATCGCCAAAAGGTTCTTGGAGCGATGCGACAACTCACGCAGCAGGGTCTTCAGCGTCTCTTCGCGGCGCTTTTGTTCAGTGATCTCCACCGAGGTTCCGATCACGCCGCAGACGTCACCGTCCTCGTCATGGTCCACATCGATGCGAATGTCATACCATCGTAAAGAGGCGCCGGACGCGATGGCGAGCTCGAAGCGCGCGGGCCGCTGCGTGCGGATCACCTCCCGCTTCATCACGACCGATCGCTCGGCGCCCTGCGGCGCCAAAAGATCAGCATCGACCATACCCGCTTGCGCTCCGGCGAGCCAGGATCGGCCGGCATTGCAGATCCCGACATAACGCAGATCGCAGTCCTGGGAGAACACGGACATGTCCGTGGTCTCGAGCGCCCGCAGTATTTTGTTCGACACCATCATAGGACGCTCGACCAACATGATTGCCCCGATCTCGACCTCGACGCGACCTCAGGGGAGCCGCAAACATTCCGCAGAAAGAGGGGCACCTCACCTTCCAAGCGTTCTACCCAGACAGCAGACCGCGAGCCCATGTTCGATGCAGTCCGAACCTCGACAATCCGGCCACCCGCATCCGATGCCTCACCCACCCGCCGGCCGGTGATGCTTCTTCCCTTCCGATTTTCGCCGACTCGCTCAGCTTGCACGACAGCACATCGGTCGATCCCAAAGCATTTTTCCAGCAATGCGCGGCGACCATTGCCGACTAGCTGGCGAGCGGACATGGCGACAGCCGCTTACGCGGCCGCCTGACTATCGGTTTCGAAGAACAGCGCCTGACTGATCAACGCCTTCACCATGTCGGGATTGAACGGCTTGGTCACCAGGAAGGTGGGCTCTGGCCGCTCGCCGGTCAAAAGCCGCTCCGGGAACGCGGTAATAAAGATGACCGGAACCGAAACCTTCGCGAGAATATCGTTGACCGCATCGATTCCCGAACTGCCGTCGGCAAGCTGAATATCGGCCAGCACCATCCCGGGCCGCTGCCGCTCGAACAGCGCAATCGCCTCCTTTTGCGTCCGGGCAATACCGGTCACGGTGTGCCCGAGGCTTTCCACCATCTGCTCGATATCCATCGCGATCAGCGGTTCATCCTCGATGATCATGATATCGGTCGACACCTGCCGCCCAATGTCGGAACTGGCCTGGTCGATCAAGTCCGAGAACTTCGCCTCGTCGGCGCCGAGAATGTAGCCGGCCTCCTCGGTCGTGAACCCCTCGACCGCGACGAGGAGAAACGCCTGCCTCGGCAACGGCGAGATGGCGCGCAGATTGCGAGAGGCCTTCTCTTCCCAAGCGGAGGTCGGCGCATCGTCGCGAATGTTCACCTCGACGGACTGCCACATCGAGGAAAACAGCTTGTAGAGCGAAATTCGCGGCGCTTGGTCGTCGGGAAACAGGCTCGGATCGGCAATCAAAGCTTCCAGAACAGCCGCGACATAAGCATCACCGCTCGATTGAGAGCCGCTAAGTGCTCGTGAATAGCGCCGGAGATACGGAATATGCGGCGCTATGCGGGATGACATCGACATGAAAACTCCCCTCGTGTCGACCGAAACAAAGTCGGTGGGCGTGAAAACGCGGAATATGCAGAAAAGTTCCACGCATTGGAACTTTATGCGCTTCCAACGATTAGGCACATGGGAACTGGGTTGGAAAAGTGAAACCTCATCGTCAAATATTGTGGGCCGCAGCGCCTTAATATCTTGATGGGCGGGGGATCGAAGCTAGTTTCTCGGCAACGATTGCCGAGGGGGGTGTCAGTGCGAATGCGAGTTTTGCAAATGAGAGATACGCGACAGACCGTCAGCGCGCGGCTACCAACAAGGCTGCTTAACACAACGCTCCGAGACGTATGATGGGTGATCGCGAGACGAAGGAAGATATGGTGCATACGGCACATGTGAACAAATCTGCGGGTAAGGGTACCGATCCCGGCGTGCATTCGGCGATCGGCAAGCGTCTGAAGGCGTATTATGACGACGTGGCGAGCGAGCCTGTCCCGGATCGCTTCCTGTCGCTGCTGGACGCGCTCGACGAGGCGGAATCCGCCTCCAAGACATCAGGCCGCAAGTAGGTTTTGATGAGCGATCAGATGGACTTTCGCAGAGAATTGATTGCTATTATTCCCAATTTGAGAGCGTTCGCCGCCTCGCTGTCCGGTTCGTTCGATCGCGCCGACGACTTGGTGCAGGAGACGCTCGTCAAAGCTTGGGACAAACAGCATACGTTCCAGCCCGGGACCAACCTCAAGGCTTGGCTCTTCACCATCTTGCGCAACGAATTTTACACGCAGATGCGCAGAAAGGGGCGCGAGGTACAGGATGTCGACGGAATGCATGCCATGCAGCTCGCCGGCCACCCGGAGCAGCAGGGTCATGTCGATCTGCAGGATTTCCGCAAGGCGCTGGACATGCTGCCCGACGATCAGCGCGAAGCGCTGATCCTGATCGGCGCATCCGGTTTCTCCTACGAGGAAGCAGCAGACATCTGCCATTGCGCCGTCGGAACGATCAAGAGCCGCGTATCGCGCGCCCGTACCAGAATCAGTGAAATCCTCGGCATCGAGGGGGACGGCGAATACGGTCCTGACTCGATTTCCTCGCAGATCATCGGAGTTGCTCCGGCCGCCTGACAACCGTCGTTCCCAGGCGTGCAAAAGCTGCGCGTCGCATGGAACAACGCGCGGGCGAAATGGTTTCAGGTAAGAAGATCGCCTTCGGGACCGAGCGCCCCATCCACAGTTCCAGGCCCCATTGTCAATTCGCACAGAACGAGGTTCTCATGGCTTCCGACACTTCCCCGAACAAGAGCTCAACTTCCGCTCAGACGGCTGGCCCCCCCCCCGCGAAGGGCGACAATGCCGACCTGGAAGAACAGGTTGCCAAGCTGCGCGAAGACGTCGCGGGAGTGGCGGATGCGCTGAAGTCTCTGGCGACGGGCCGAGCGGATGATGCGAAGCGACAGGCTTTTGCCTTGAGGGACGATGTGCGCGAACGCGGTGAGCAATATCTGCGCCAGGCACAGGACGCCGCTTCCGATCTCGAGGAGCAACTCAGCGAAAAGGTTCGCTCCGAGCCGATCAAGAGCGTGCTTATCGCAGCGGCAGCTGGCTACCTCTATGCCCGTCTCTTCCGCCGCTGACGATGATCCTGCAACTGATCATCAAGCTGATGACCGGCGAAGCCGGGATTTATATGGCGCGGCTGAAGCGGCTGGCAGTACTTTACGCCATCATGGGACTCTTCGCGATCGCGATGCTGGCCTCACTGATCAGTGCCCTGTCCATCTTTCTGGCCAATCGGTACGGGGCGTTGGAGACGGCGCTAGGGTTCGCGGGCGTTTCGTTCCTGTTGCTCATCGCAACGGGGGTCGCCGTGGTGATCGCACGCAAACCGCCCCGCAAACGCGCCGACGACCGCCTGCAACGCGATATCGCTGCGATCGCGGGCGTCACCGCCCTGTCGAGTGCGCCACAGGTTTTCGGCTTGGTGAAAAAGCGCAAAGGCCTTTTGCTTGTGCCGGTCGCGGCGGCGGGCGCCTGGGGCATCTGGCGGGCGATCTCCTCTTACCGAACCCGCGGAGACCGATGGTACTGACGGCGTAGCGCACAGCCGAACCGTTACACAGCGGGACAGCGGAGAGTTTTCAAGGAGTATTCCGATGACGGTTCCACAGATCGAATTCAAAAAGGTTTCCCTTGTCTGATATCGAACCCGAAAACGCCAGGCAGGGTAAAAAGGGTACGCCCGTACTTCTTGTTCTCATTGCCGGGCTGGTTCTCGCCGTCATCGCCTTTCTGGGCCTTGGCGCCTATGGCTGGTTCCTGCCGGATTCCGACCTTTCCACCGACCGTCCCACGATCGAGGCTCCGGCCGTCGGCTCCGAGCCCTCGGAAACAGTCGTCGCGCCCAAAAATTCAGGCTAGTATCGTCTTTGCGAAATCGGCCATGCCCCGGCTTTTGGCATCGGGGCGTTCAGATCGAGCCTTAGGGAGATTGCAGATGTCCGATCCTCACAACCAGACCGAGACCGATATCATCGCCGTGGACGAAGAGATTGGCGACGATGCCGATCAACCTGGCATCAGTCAGCCGGTCACCCAGGCCGAGATCGAAGACATTCTCAACAGTCCCGGAATGACGATCGAAGAGCGTCAGGGGCGCCTGGAGGAATTGGCCCGCCAGGTCGGAACGCGGGACGTCATCGACCAGGGCGGCGAATTCGACCCGCTTCAGCAACAGATCAGCGAAGCGCTGAACATGCTTGCCCAAGGCGGCCATACCTACGGCACGCTGGAGGCGGCGGGTCTCGATCCCGAGGCACGCTCCGATGCGCGTTCGCCCGACGACCTCCCTGACGACGACTGAGCCGCCGCACGCAAAGGCTATATCGGTCCGGCCAGCCAGAGTCGTGCCGACGCCTCAAAGATAGGTGGCCTCCGCCGGCACCAGGACCTTGAGGGCGCGTGGGTGGATCTCCACGACACTTTCCGCGTCCAACGTGCAGAGTTCACCATCCAGAACGGCCCGCTTCTTTCGATTCTTGCCCCAATAGTGGATGCGCACCCGTTGTGCCGTCTGGGACAGGAGGTCGGGATTTTGCCGCCAGGCGCCGGTCAAGATGTCAAACGTCAATTTGGTCACCGCGCCAACCTTGCGTTCCGTGCAGATGTAGACGCCCAATTCACCTCCCCGCGGATCATCGGCATACGGGATATGCCCAACTCCGTAGAGATTGTTCGACACCGCGACGGCAGGCGACTTGATACGCTTGAGGACGCCGTCGATCTCGAGCTCGAGTTCGATCGCAGGAACCCGCCGTAGCGCCAGGAAGACTGCGCGTGCGGTCGCGACGATTTTACCGAGCCGGGAGCCATACTGGATCTTGGAGCGCATCCGGACCATCCGGGCATGCAACCCGACGGCAAACTGATGCACGAATATCCGGTCATTGACGCTGCCGATGTCAACATTCACCACCACGCCCCCTGCCAGTGCGGCTACGGCCGCGGGCAAATCGAGCGGAATCTGGAGTGTCCGGGCAAACAGGTTCATCGTGCCGGCCGGCAAAATGCCGAGCGCGATGCCGCCGTGGGCGAGCGCGGCGGCCGCCGCCGATACCGTGCCGTCGCCCCCACCCACCATAAGCACGTCGAGATCGTCACGCAGAGCCGCCGCCTTGATCGCGTCGACGATCTCGTCCCCCGCGCAACTCTCCACGGCCAATTCGTGCCCATGGATCGCAAACTCGTCACGCATAAGCGCCATGAGTTCGTCGCGGTCCGTCGTCTTCAGCGTTCCGCCGTCTCGATTGAGGAGGGCGAGAATCTTCATGGGGTCGTATCCGGCGTTTGAAGTGATCCGCGGGGTCTGCGGCCATCCGGGCTAAATTAGGCGGCGAATTCATAAGCAAATGGGGCGGGTGAAAAGAAATGCCTCCGGATTCGCCCCGGATAGGCCAGGAAGCTCTCCACCCCGACAACGATGGGAAAAACAGTTGTTAAGCGGAACCATTGCGCGGGTGGTCCGTTTCATCGCCATCGTCGAACCCGGGCCGCCGCCAGCGTGCCCAAATGTGGAGCATCTCATGATCGAATGGATCGTCATATTGCTGATCGTTGCGGCGGTCGCCAGCCTGTTGGGATTTCGCGGCGTCGCCGGAGCATCGGCCGGCATCGCCAAGATTCTGATCTTCATCGTCCTCATCGGCCTGTTGTTGATGCTGCTTTTCGGAGTTCTGGTGTTCGCATGACGCAAACCGCCGCGGGGCAGAGCCTTCGCGGCACACCTCATCACGAAGTTCGTGAATAAAACGTGACCAAATGGGAACCGATCGCTTTCCCGCAAATTAACCCACTGAATGCCACGCGGCACCTGCTTTCCACAACACACACCGCGTGGCTAAGTCTATCGGTAACAATAGACCAAGGAGGTCTTATCATGATCCGCAAACTTCTCGCTACCACCGCGCTTGCCACTGTGATCGCCACTGGCGCCTATGCGCAGGACGCCGCGACCCCGGAGCAGACCAAGGTTCCCGAGGCAGCTGCCACCGCCGACACGTCCGCTACGACGGCCGCGCCTGCCGCTGACGCAAGCGCACAGACGGAACAGACCGCCAGCGCAGGCGGCTACCTGCAGAACCTGTCGGCGGACCAGTACCTGGCGTCCGAGCTCAGCGGTGCCTCGATCTATGCCAGCGAAGCCGAGGACGCCGAGACCGTCGGTGAGATCCAGAACTTCCTCGTCGGAAACGATGGTTCCGTCGTCGCAGCGATCGTCGATGCGAATGTCGGCACGGAATCCAAGACCCTTGCCATCCCGTTCGACCAGATCACCTGGACCATGGACAAGGACAATGAGCCGCGCGCGGTTCTCAACCTGAGCGCCGACCAGCTCGCCCAAGCCCCAGCGTTTACCAAGCCGGACGAGCAGCAGGCGGCGGCTTCGACCGAAGGTGCCGTTGTGGCGCCTGCTGGCGAGGCATCCACCGAGACGGCCGCCGCAACCGGCGACGCGCCCAAGGCTGAAACCCAGACCGAGGCCAAGATCGCGGCAGAGACCACTCAGCCCGATGCCAACGCCGCAGCGACCCAGACGGCATCGTCGTCGACAACTGGCGAATTCGTGGCGAGCGTTGGTGCCGATCAGTATCTCTCGGAAAAGATCGTCGGAGCCGAGGTCTATTCGGGTCCGGGTGAGGACGCAGAGAAAATCGGCGAGATCAACGACTTGGTCCTGGCGTCGTCAGGCAAGATCGAGGCCGGTATCATCGGTGTGGGCGGGTTCCTCGGAATCGGCGAGAAGGACGTCGCGGTGCCGTTCGATCAGTTCCAGTTGGCCCGGGAAGCCGACGACAAGGACGACGTCCGCGTGACGCTCGCCGCCTCGAAGGAGCAGTTGGAGAAGGCACCGTCCTTCGAAGACGAGCGTCCAGAGCAGATGGCTGCCACGGAAACCGGCGCGGTTGATGCGACGGCGGAAACCGAGCAGGCGGCAAACGTCGAGGCCTCCACGGAGAAGTCGGCGGAGTACACGGAGAAGCTCGCTGCGGATGCCAAGGCGAACACCAACGAGGCTGCCGACAAGGCCGCGCTGGAGACCAAGCAGGCCGCAGCGGACGTCGAGACCAAGACGGACAACGCAGCTCTGGAGACCCAGCAGGCCGCTGACGCGGCAGCCGCAGGTGCCGCGGGCGTTGTCGCCGGCACGGCCGACGCCACGACCACCGCTTCGACTGGTGGCACCGACCAGCAGCAGCAGATGAGTCCGGTCACCGACAAGTCACTGCTGACGGCCGACAACCTGATGGGCACGAAGGTCTACGGCCCGAACGATGAGAAGGTCGGCGAGATCGGCGACGTCGCGCTCAGCGAAGAGGGCAAGGTCGACGCGATCATCATCGACGTCGGCGGGTTCCTCGGCATCGGCGAGAAGGAAGTTGCGGTCGCCATGGATAACCTGGAGTTCATGCAGGACGCCAATGGCTCGCTCTACCTCTACACGCAGTTCTCCGAGGATCAGCTGAAGAGCCAGCCGGAGTATAACGCCGACACCTATGCCGAGAGCCGCGACACCATGCGCCTCCAGAGCGGCGAAGTGCCGGCCCAGTCGACCAACACCGCTCCGGCCCCGGCCGAAGAGCAGCCTGCGACGAAGACCAACTGATCTTCGACGGATCAGCAACCAGCCGAAAGGGGCTCGCCGCAAGGCGGGCCCTTTTTTCGTTGCCGGCCCGTGATTGTACGCCCGATGCCTGCTTGTGAAGCCGAAACGACCCGAATTACACTTCGTAACCCATCCTTGCGGGTGTCGTCGTCCAAACTCCGCTATAATCGCATCCAGGGCTCGACGATCGCGCCGCCCTTCTAGATGACACGGTAGCCAATGGCATTCCTGAAACAGCTGATCGTAACGCTCGTGGTGCTGCTGGGGGCGGGGGCAGCCTATTTGAAGGTCGATCCGGCGGCGGGCCGGTGGATCCTGGAATCCGACATCGCCCTCCCCCCGGCGATCCGATCCGCCATCGTCTGGCTCGCGCCAGAGGCTGCAAATCCCGCGATGGAAGCAAGCGCCGAGCGTCCAGGCGGAGGGCGCGCAGGCGCCGGCCGCGGCAACAATGCAACTCCCGTGGTCGCGGGCGCGGTTACGACCGGGGTGACCCGCACACGGATGCGGGCGATCGGCACCGGCGATGCCGCGCGTTCGATCGTCGTCTATCCGGACAATACCACTGGCATCGTGGCGGAGATCGGTATCGGTTCCGGCCAGAAGGTCGAGGAAGGCGACGTTCTCGTGCGCCTTGAGAGGGCGAGCGAAGAAATTGCAGTGGAGCGTGCCCGGATCGCCCTCGACGCGGCGGAAGACAAGGTCACCCGCTTCGAACGGCTGCGGAAATCGAACACCCTCAGCGCCGTCGAGGTCGATACCATCATCCGCGAGCGCGAGACCGCCAGGCTGGATCTGCGAACCGCCGAAATAGCACTGGGCAAACGCGACATTCGCGCTCCGATTGGAGGCCGCGTCGGCATCGTCTCGGTCGACAAGGGAGATCTCGTCGGCAGTCAGACGGTCATTGCCACCGTCGACGACCGCGAGCAATTGAAGGTCATCTTCTATACGCCGGAAAGCTTCGTGAAGAAACTGACAGTCGGCGCGCCGGTCCAGGCTGTCTCAACCGCCCGTCCGGACAAGACCTATCAAGGCCACATCAGCGCGATCGACAGCCGTCTGGATGAAAGCAGCCGCACCTTGCGCACCGAAGCGATGGTCGACAATGCCGACGACGCGCTGCGTCCGGGCATGTCGTTCACCGTGACCTTGTCGCTGGAGGGGGAAACCTTCCTCTCCCTTGATCCGATCGCTGTGGTTTGGGAGCGCACCGGACCGATCGTCTGGAAAATCGTCGATGGCAAAGCGCGCAAAGCGGCGGTTCAGATCGTCGAGCGCAACAGCGACAGGGTTCTGGTCACTTCCGACGCTCTCAAGACGGGCGATCTCGTCGTGGTCGAAGGGCTGCAGTCCGTCCGCTCGGACGGTGCCGTGGCGATCCAGACAACCGACGGGCCGAAGCCAAGCGGAGCGCCGGCCTCGCCCCGGCCGGCGCCACCGACTCCGTCGGCCGACAATGCGCCAGCGACGCCCGGACGCCGGAGTTTCCTCGCGCCTGAGGCCGTCGGGAGCGCCGCGGCAGCCGCCTTGCCGGTGGCCCCCACTCTTCCCGCGACCAGCGCCGAGGACCCGGCCCGATGAGCCTTCCGTCCAAGCCCGACGGCTTGACCGCGCTCGCCGGCCTCTTCGTTCGCCGGCCGGTTCTGACCATCGTGCTCAACCTTTTGATCGTCGTCGCCGGACTCGCAGCTTTCAATGCGGTCGAAGTGCGCGAACTGCCCAATGTCGACCGCCCGGTGATCAGCGTCAGCATCGACTTCGACGGTGCCTCGCCGGAAACGGTCGACCGGCAGATCACCAGCGAAATCGAAAGCGCCGTCGCCCGCGTGTCCGGTATCGCCTCGATCTCCTCCCGCTCGCGCTTCGGCGACAGCCGGGTGACCATCGAATTTACCGACTCGACCGATCTCAACGTCGCGGCCAGTGACGTGCGTGACTCGGTCGGCCGTGTCGCGAACGCCCTGCCGGATGGCGCCGGCGAACCGCGGATCGTCAAGGCTGATGCGGATGCCGAAGCGATCATGCGGCTTGCGGTGACCGCTCCCGCCATGGCGATCGAGGATCTGTCGACACTGGTCGAGGACCGCATCGCCGATCAGCTGGCGGCCGTCGAGGGCGTTGCCGATTTGCAGATCTACGGCGAGCGCGAGAAGCTGATCTATGTCGACATCGATCCCGACAGATTGGCGACAAGGGGGCTGACGCTCGGCGACGTCGCCGACGCGCTGCGAAACGCCGCGCTTGACGTGCCGGCCGGATCGTTGGCCTCCCCGACCCAGAATCTCATCGTGCGCGCCGACGCCAACGTGACATCGCCGGAGGCGTTCGAGGCCATCTTCCTCGACGCCCGCACGCGGCTCGCCGACGTCGCCAGCGTACGTTTCGGGCCGGACGACGCGGCCTCACAGCTCCGGGTGAGCGGCCAGGCCGGCGTCGGGCTCGGTGTCGTGCGCCAGGCCGGATCGAGCACGCTCGATATCTCCTCCGGAATCCACGCCGAAGTCGCCAATCTCAATCGTACGCTTCCCGATGGCGTCACGATTCGCGTGACCAGCGACGACGCGACCTTCATCAACGGGGCGATCCACGAGGTGGCTGTCGCGCTGGGGTTGGCCGTAGCCATCGTCGTCTTGGTGATTTTCCTGTTTCTCCTGAATGTCCGCGCGACCGTCATTCCGGCGGTGACGATCCCGATCGCCTTGATCGGCGTGATCGCCTTCATCCATCTCGTCGGCTTTTCGATCAACATCCTGACGCTCCTGGCGCTGGTACTGGCGACGGGCATGGTCGTCGACGACGCGATCATCGTCCTGGAGAACATCGTGCGGCGCCGCGACATGGGTGCCCGGCCCCACGCCGCGGCGGTCATCGGCACCCGCGAGGTGTTCTTCGCCGTGATCTCGACGACGGCGACGCTGGCCGCCGTTTTCGTGCCGATCTCGTTCCTGCCGGGGACGGCCGGCGGCCTGTTTCGCGAGTTCGGCTTCGTCCTCGCCATCGCGGTGGTCATCTCGTCCTTCATCGCCTTGACGCTCTGCCCAATGCTCGCGGCGCATTTCCTCAAGGCCCGCGAGGACGAGCGGAGACCGGGTTGGTTCCAGCGGACGATGCGTTGGCTCGGCACACGTCTCGCCGGACTCTACGCCGTCACCCTGCGCGCCTGCCTCGCGCTTCCTCTCCTCGTCGTCGTCGTCGCCGGCCTGTTCTCCTTCGCGGCCTACCTCACCTTTCTCCAGATGCCCCAGGAACTGACGCCGAGCGAGGATCGCGCCCTTGTCCTGATGAGCGTCAGCGCGCCGCAAGGAGCCAGCCTCGACTACACCAATTCCCAGCTGCGCCGGATCGAGGACATCGTTCTTCCCTATGTGGAAGCCGGCGAAGCCCGGAATGTCTTCGCCATCTCGGGACGCGGCTCAGCGAACTCCGCATTCCTGGTCGTCACCTTGGCCGACTGGGCGGAACGCGAACGCTCGCAGCAGGCGATCGTCGCCGAGATCAATGGCAAGCTGCGCCAGGTGGCGGGCGTGCGCGCCTTTGCGATCCAGCCGAATTCGCTCGGCATCCGCGGCGGCGGCCGCGGCCTGCAATTCGCCATCGCCGGGCAGAATTACGAAGAGCTGGCAACGAGCGCCGACAGGCTGAAGGAGGCCATGCAGGCCGACGGTCGCTGGGGCAGCATACGGCTCTCCGAAGACGCTACCCAGCCGCAGCTCTCGGTGCTGATCGACCGAGCCCGAGCCTCCGATCTCGGCATCGACATCGACGGCCTCGCCACGGCCATGCAGGCGCTCCTCGACGGCCGCGAAATCGGCCGGACCTACATCGAGGACAAACAGGTGTCGATCAAGCTGATTTCGACCAGCCAACCGGTCAACGACCCGGGCGATCTCGCCAACATCTTCCTGAAGGCTCAGGATGGCCGCATCGTGCCGATGTCGACGGTGGCCAGCGTCGAGGAAAAGCCGATCGCGCCGGCGCTCACCCGCGAGGCTCGCTCACGCGCGGTCTCGCTCGCCGCACAATTGCCGGACGGCATGGCGATCCAGGACGGCTGGGTCTCGCTGCAGGCTTTCGCCGCCGATATTCTGCCGGCCGACCAGCGGCTGATTCCGCTGGCCGAAGCCGCGGCGCTCGGAGAGGCCAACAGCGGGCTTGCGATGGTGTTCGGCTTTGCCATCGTCATTATCCTCCTGGTCCTCGCCGCCCAGTTCGAGAGCTTCGTTTCGGCCTTCATCATCCTCGCGACGGTGCCGCTCGGTGTCGCCTGCGCGATCTTCGCGCTGAATTTCTTCGGGACCAGCCTTAATCTTTACAGCCAGATCGGCCTCGTCCTGCTGGTCGGCATCATGGCCAAGAACGGCATCCTCATCGTCGAATTCGCCAATCAGTTACGAGAGGAAGGGATGGGATTGCGTGAGGCGGCGGAGCAGGCCGCGTTGATCCGGCTGCGTCCGGTGATCATGACCATGATCGCCACCGTTGTCGGCGGCGTGCCGCTGCTGCTGGCCTCCGGTGCCGGCGCCGAGGCGCGCGCGGCGCTCGGAACGGTGATCGTCGGAGGCCTCGGCCTCGCAACCTTCTCGACGCTCTACGTCACGCCCGTCGCCTATCTGATCCTCGGCCGCTTCTCGACGCCGAACGCCGAGAAAGCGGCGCGTCTGCAACGCGATATCGCGGCAGCGGAGGCTCGCGGAGCGCCGGCGGAGTGAGGAACGAACGGGCGACCACCCGCAACGAAGCTCACTTGGAGCGTTGACCTTGATGGTGGAGGATCAAATCACGTCCGGGCGACCGCGGCCGCGAATTTCGGGTCAGCAGAGGTTTTAAACGACGCGGCTTCGACAGCTCCGGGCTTGCCGATGAGATAGCCTTGGGCGGCATCGCAACCCAAGGATTCCAGCAAGCGTAGTTGTTCGACCGTTTCGACGCCCTCTCCCAATGTCGCGATCCCGATATCCCGGCCGAGTTGCGTCACCGCCCGAAGAACCGCCATGGAATTTTTGTCCGTCGCCGCGGTCGCCACGAAACTTCGATCGATCTTGATCCGGTCGAGCGGCAAGTCACGCAGATGCGCGAGCGACGAAAAGCCGGTACCGAAGTCGTCCATCGCCACCGTGATACCCAGTGCCCGAAACGCCTCCAACGTCTGGGCGACACGCGCGCCCTGAGCGACGATCGCCGTTTCCGTCAGCTCGATCTCCAGACGATGAGCGGGCACGCCGCTGGTCGCCAGAGCCTGCGTGACATGCGAGAACAGCAGTGGCGAACGAAACTGCACCGGGGAAACGTTGATCGCGACATACTTGTCGTTGTCCCATTTCGCGGCCTCCCGGCAGGCTTCCGCGAGCACCCAACCGCCGATCGCCACAATGCATCCGATCTCCTCCGCCAGAGGGATGAAATCAGCGGGCGGCACCAGACCGCGTGTGGGATGATGCCATCGAATCAGCGCTTCGTACCCAATCGTCTGCCCGCTCGCGAGAGCGCGGATCGGCTGATAGACCAGACGGAACTCCTGGTTTTCCAACGCGGACTTCAGATCGGTTTCAAGTTGATGGCGAGCAGCGACTTTCTCGAGCATGCCCTCCTCGTAGAAAAACACGCGGTCGCGGCCGGTACGCTTGGCCTCGTTAAGCGCGATGTCGGCCTGTTGCATGAGGCCTTCAGCGGTTACAGCCAGCGCGGCGCGACAAATGCCGATATTGCAACCCGTGACAATAACATGGCCCAGAATCTCGAACGGATCACTGATCGCAAGAAGGATCTCGTAGGCGATGCCGACGGCATCATCGTCAGTGCCTGAAAGGATGATTGCCAGTTCGTCCGCTCCTATGCGGGCGACGAAACCATCGGCACCAACGATCTGCTTGAGGCGAGCGGCCACCTCTACGAGAAGGATATCGCCAATAGCATGGCCATACGTATCGTTTACGGCCTTGAACTGAGCGAGGTCGACGAGCAGATACCCGAAATGCTCACCCGACAGGAAGCCAGCGTCGATCCGCTCCCGCAGCGCCCGACGATTGGCCAATCCCGTCAGCGGATCGTGAGATGCCATCCGTTGCAACTGCTCATTCGACACCGCGCGCGTGCGATCGTCGATGAGATAGCTGGATATGCCCGTGCCGAGAATGATCATGGCACCGATCAGGATCGACAATGCCATGGCAGCGAAGACACCGCTGTCCACGCCGGCGCCGGCTCCCGCTATCGGTGACACTTGGAATGCAGCCATGCCGGTAAAGTGGAGGAGGACGATCGCGGCCCCCAGCAATGCCGTCGTGATGTGCCGCTTCACGCCGCATGCCCAGCGGTGCGAGGCAGCGATAGACGCTATGGACAGGCCGACCGCCAGCGCGATCGAACCCGCGACATAGGCCTGATTCCACGACACCAGGCCTTCAACGCGATACGCCAGCATGCCGACATAGTGCATCGCGGCAATGGCGAGGCCGATGACACCGCCGCCGATAATCGTTCCCGACCGATTTTTCCATTTCGCGCAAATTGCAAAGCCGATTCCGGAGCCGACGACGGCGATCAGGATCGATACCAGCGTGAGCACGGGATCGAAGGATACCGGCGCGGAAGGACGATAACCCAGCATGGCGATGAAATGGGTTGCCCAAATCGCTGAACCGGCACTGACGGCCGTGAGGAAGTTCCACCCTTGCCGGCGCAGGCCCTCATTCTGCAGGGCGCGCCGAAACAAGCTGATCGTCACCGCGGCGCCGACGACGCACATCAATGCCGCAAGCAGCACAAGCGGAATATTGTGGTCGCTGATCAGATGGAAAACGATGCGCATCACGGTGCCGATCTTGTTGAACCTTCCGGCATAACCTCCGAAAATTGAAGAACTGTCCTCTTACTATGAGGAATTTTCTCGGCGTGACGGAGCAGGGGACGGCGTAAATTTCAATGAACGCGATCGTCTCGGATGCTGGATGATTTTCAGGTCAGGTCTGGCCGTTCAGCCGCACCATTTGTTGCCGCTGTTCGGCCATCGCTGCGCCAGACCTTCTGCCATCAGCACCTCGCCCGCATCGCGGCCGTTGGCGAGGGTCACTGACACCAGCCGCCGGCCGTAGCGATCCAGTCCACCGCCCTGCAAGGAATATCCGCCGGACATCAGCGATTGGAGCCGCCGCGTCGCCCGATCGCCCATGCTTTTTTCGGCCGCACAGCCGGGCTTCGAGACCTCCGGCGCGTCGATGCTCGTCATCCGCCATTTCGTGCCAGCCTCCCAGCCCGTGTCGCCATCGACGACACAGGTCACGCGGACCGAACCAGAGCAAAGCGGAATATGACGTGCGGCAGAGCGCGGCCCGGTCGATTGCGACTGTGTGGGAAGCAAGCGGTCGAGATGGTCGAGCCATCCCTGCTCCCTGGCAACACCGACACCCACCATGACCGCGAAAACCGTGGCAACCGACACGGCATCCCGGATCATGCGATACGGCAACCACGTACGCCGTTTCCGCCGGAACCGGTTGGGCTGGCGAGCGAAACGTTTGCGCGGCGATGACGAGGTCCAGGGACTCATCCCTTGAGACTAGCCCTCGCCCGTAAACGAAAATTTACCGTGATCGCGAATCTTTCAAGCAACTTATACTGAAGTGTTGCACCGGTCTTGGAAGGCCGTGCCAAGGGGAGCAGCGATCCCGGCCGCGCCGCTCTTCCCCCTTCCCGCCATCCCGGCTAGAACGCCGCCATGGCACCCCCTCCCCTTTTGCGCCTCGACGGCGTTCGCCTCACCTTCGGCGGCACGCCGCTTCTGACCGGCGTCGAACTCAACGTCCTGCCCGGCGAGCGCATCGCGCTGGTCGGGCGTAACGGCTCCGGCAAATCGACGCTGTTGAAGATCGCCGCCGGACAGGTCGAGCCGGATTCCGGCGAGGTCTTCCTGAAGCCTGGCACGACCCTGCGCTATCTGCCGCAGGAGCCCGACTTCGGCGACTTCACGACCGTCGGCGCCTATGTCACCTCGGGTCTCGGCCCGGCCGACGACCCGCACCGGGTGACGCGGTGCCTCGACGCGCTGGGGCTGACCGAGGAGATGAAGCCGGAGAACCTGTCCGGCGGCGAGGCCCGACGCGCGGCACTCGCCCGAACGCTGGCGCCTGAGCCGGACATCGTCCTCCTCGACGAGCCGACCAATCATCTCGACCTGCCGACCATCGAATGGCTGGAGGACGAGGTGCGTCAGATGAAGAGCGCCGTCGTCGTGATCAGCCACGACCGACGGTTCCTGGAACGCGTCACCCGGGCCACCGTCTGGATCGACCGCGGCGCTGCCAAACGCTTGGACGAGGGCTTTTCCGGCTTCGAGGCGTGGCGCGACAAGGTGCTGGAAGAGGAAGAACGCGACCTGCAGAAGCTCGACCGCAAGATCGTGCGCGAGGAGCACTGGCTGCGCTACGGCGTCACCGCGCGGCGCACCCGCAACATGCGCCGGCTCGGCGCCCTTCACGATTTGCGCCAGCAGCGCCGCGATACCCGCCGCGCCGTCGGCCAGGTGGCGATGGAGGCCAGCGCCACCCGCGAGAGCGGCAAGCTCGTCATCGAGGCCGTCGGGATTTCGAAGGCCTATGACGGGCGCACGCTGATCGACGATTTCTCCACCCGAATCGCCAGGGGCGACCGGGTCGGTTTCGTCGGTCCGAACGGTATCGGCAAAACCACCTTGTTGAAGATGCTGATCGGCGAGCTCAAACCCGATTCCGGCAAGGTCAAGCTCGGCACCAATCTCGATCTCGCCTTCCTCGATCAGAAGCGCGCGGCACTCGACGACAATCTGTCGGTGCAGAATGCGATCACCGACGGGCGCGGCGACCAGGTGATGGTCAATGGCGAGCCGCGCCACGTCGTGGGCTATCTCAAGGACTTCCTGTTCACCCCGGAGCAGATCCGCACCCCCACAGGCAAGCTCTCCGGCGGCGAACGGGCACGCCTGCTGTTGGCCAAGACTCTGGCGACGCCGGCTAACTTTTTGGTTCTCGACGAGCCGACCAACGACCTCGACATGGAGACGCTGGACCTTTTGGAGGAGTTGATCGCCAACTATCCTGGCACCGTCCTTCTCGTCTCCCACGACCGCGATTTTCTCGATCGCACGGTGACCAGCGTGATTTCGCCGGACGGCGATGGCCGTTGGCTGGAATATGCCGGCGGCTATACGGACATGCTCACCCAGAAGCGCGAGGCTCGAAAGACCGAAGCCACCGGCGGCACCGCGGCGGCCAAACCCCTACGCCGTTCCGGTGGCTCGGGTGCCCAGCAGAGCGCGACGAAGTCCGGCCCCAAGCTCTCCTTCAAGCAGAAATTCGCACTCGAGAACCTGCCGAAGGAAATCGCCAGACTGGAAGCGGCGATCACCAAGGCCGAGACCGAAATGGCGGACCCGGCACTCTTTGCCAAGAACGCCAAGCGCTTTGCCGAACTGGCGAGCGCGGTCGACACGAACCGGGCCGCGCTGTCGAAGGCCGAGGACGATTGGCTGCAACTGGAAATGCAGCGGGCTGAGATCGAGGGGTGAAGCTGTTTCCAGATCTGCGCCTGGCACTGATCGTCTCGCAATCGACATACGTACGGTCGCATCCGGACGCAGGGATGGCCGCGGGATAGCTTTCACGCTCTTCTTAATCGAAACTGCGTATGATCGGGTGCATCCTTCATCTCACGACGCCGGTGCGCGGTCGCAGACGAAGTGAAACGGAGACGCCAATGATCGAAGCCCCGAAGAGACCGGTGTCGACGCCGGGTGCGCTAGCGATAGCAACCGGCCGGACCCGAACGGAGCGGATAGCGCATCGGGCCAGATATTTCCCGGCGCTGCTCGTCATGCTTGCCTTCGCCCTCGTCACCCTACTGCCCCTGCCCGCCTTCGCCTTCGAAACCACCGCCCCGACGGCCCTCCTCGTCGATTTTTCCACCGACCGGGTGCTCTACGAGAAAAACGTCGACGAGAGGATCGCGCCGGCGAGCCTCGCCAAGCTGATGACGCTGGCCGTGATCTTCGACGCATTGCGCCAAGGCACCGTGGAGCGCAACGACCGCTTCACCGTCTCGGAAAAAGCATGGCGGGAGGGCGGCGCGGAATCCGGTGGCTCGACGATGTTCTTGCCGCTCAAATCCGAGGTCAGCCTCGACGACCTGATCAAAGGCATCATCATCCAGTCGGGCAACGATGCCACGATCGTCGCGGCGGAAGGCATCGCGGGCTCGGTCGAGGCCTTCGCCGCGACGATGAACGCCGAAGCCAAAAGGATCGGCCTGACGAACTCCCACTTCACCAATCCGCACGGCCTGCCCGACCCGGAGCAATATGTGACGGCGCGCGATCTGGTGCTTCTGGCCGCCTATCTGATCCGTGAGTTTCCAGACGAATATCCGCTCTTCGCGGAGGAGAGCTTCACCTTCAACGGTATCAAGCAGCAGAATCGCAACCCCTTGCTGCGTGTCGGCGCCGACGGGCTAAAGACAGGCCACACGGCCAGGGCCGGCTTTGGCCTCGTCGCTTCGGCCGAACGCGATGGCCGGCGCGTCGTGCTGGCGATGAGCGGAATGCAATCGGCCGACGAGCGCGCGAGCGAGACGCGGCGGTTGATGGAATACGGATTGCAGGATTTCGAGGAGGTAGTGCTGATCAAGGCGGGCGAGCCGGTCGGAGAAATGCCGGTCAGCGACGGCGTGGTCGACACGATATCCCTCGTTGCCGATTCCGAACTCCGCTTGCTGGTGCCACGGGGCAGTCTCGCCGACTTGACGCGGACGATCATCGACAACGGTCCGGTCGTGGCGCCGGTCGCGGAAGGCCAGCGGCTCGGCTGGATCCGGTTCTTGCGCGGCGACGAAACCGTGCGAGACGTGCCGCTGCACGCCGCCAAACCGGTCGCGCGGACGAGCTTTTTGCGGCGGATCGGCGAGACGATCGTCGGCCATTTGACATGGCGCAGTGCGAAAGAGCCTTGACGCGCCGCACATTAAAGCCGATATGCGTTGGCATCACGCCGTGATCGCGCAGCGCCTGCTTGTTTCCCGAAGCCTGCCAGGTTTTGAGATTTTTGCCAGCGCCAATCGAATCGGCCCCCGGCTTCGGTCGAGGGTTTCGCATTTCGACACGGCCCGTCGATCCGTCCGCATGCGCGAAGACGATCGACTTTTTCGCGGACGCATCGTCCGCATCCCGTAAGGCATCCATTGACCCATACCGATTTCAAGGCGTTCGGCCTCGCCGACACGCTTCTCGACGCGCTTGCGCGTCTCGACATCACGCAACCCACACCGATCCAATCGCAGGCGATCCCCGCCGTGATGCAGGGTCGCGACGTCCTCGGCGTCGCTCAGACCGGAACCGGCAAGACTGCGGCGTTCTCGCTGCCAGTCATCCATGCGCTTCTGGAAAAGGGCGGGCGCCCTGCTCCCAAGACGCCGAAGATGCTCATCCTGACGCCGACCCGTGAGCTCGCCTCGCAGATCGCCGGCAACGTCAAGGCCTACACGGCCGGCACGAAGCTATCGCACCACGTCATCTTCGGCGGCGTGTCGATTCGTCCGCAGATCGAGGCCATGCGCCGCGGCGTCGATATCGTCATCGCGACGCCAGGCCGTTTGCTCGACCTCGTCAACCAGCGCGCCATCATCCTGGGCGAGGTCCGTCACGTCGTTCTCGACGAAGCCGACCGTATGCTCGACATGGGCTTCGTGCGCGACGTCATGAAGATCGTCGGGCAATTGCCGAAGGAGCGCCAGTCGCTGTTGTTCTCGGCGACCATGCCGCGCTCGATCGAGGATCTCGCGGCCAAGATCCTGACCAAGCCGGTCCGGGTCGAGGTGACGCCCGAAGTCATCACCGTCGAGAAGATCGATCAGAGCGTTTATCTCGTGCCTCAGAAGGCCAAGAAGCTGTGGCTGATCGAAAAGCTCGCCCAGCCCGAATTCGCCAAGGTGGTGATCTTCACCCGTACCAAGCACGGCGCCAACCGGTTGTCCGCTGATCTGGAAAAGGCCGGCATCGAGTCAGGCGCGATCCACGGCAACAAGAGCCAGGCGGCGCGGCAGAAGGCGCTCGCCGCCTTCCAGTCCGGAAATATCAACGTGCTGGTCGCCACGGACATCGTCGCCCGCGGCATCCATGTGGACGACATCAGCCACGTGGTGAATTTCGACCTGCCGGAAGAGCCGGAGAGCTACGTCCATCGCATCGGCCGCACCGCGCGGGCCGGCAAATCCGGCATCGCCGTGGCGCTGGTCGATCCCTCCGAACGCTCGAAGCTGCGCCAGATCGAAAAGCTCACGGGCCTGACATTCGATTTGCAGAAGACCGATTACGCGGCTCATGTCGATCTGAACGCTCCCGAGGAGAAGCGCCCGCCGCGTGGCGCCAAACCCCAGGGTCGACGCCCTGGCGGTGGTGGCCAACGCTTCGGCGAGGGTCGCGGCGCGCGTCCGGCGGCCGGCAACAAGGCCAAGCCCAGTGGCGGCAACCGGCGCCGGCGGTCCGGCGGCGGTCAGACCCGTTCGGCGACGGTCGGCTGAGTCAGCGGCGCGCTTCTTGCAAATGCGAAGGGGCGGCCGCGAGGTCGCCCTTTTTTCGTCGTCAGCGACATCCATCGGCGAACCGTGAGTTGCGGAGCCAAAGCGCCGTCGCCATATGCCGGGCTGTTGCAACAAGGAGCCCCTGATGGCCGAAACGATCAAGGTCGACATTCCCCACAAGCTGAGCCGCGAGGCGGCCCGCACGCGGATCGAGGAGAGTTTCGGCAAGCTGCGCCAAGACATGCTCGGCGGCATGGTCAAGTTCGAAGATGTATGGACGGGCGAGCATCTCGACTTCCGGGCACGGGTAATGGGCCAGTCGGTAACCGGACGCCTCGACGTTCTCGACGATGCGGTCCACGTCGAGGTGGATCTGCCGGTATTCCTCGCAGCGATCGCCGAGAAGCTCAAAGGTCGCCTCCGCAAGGAGGGTCAGGTGCTGCTGGAGAAAAAGTAGCGCAACGGGTCAGTCGACAGCAGGCTGGACGCTGCGAGGCATACCCCTCAGTTGCGAACGCCGGTCAAGGTCGCGTTCTGGGCGCGCACGGTCCCGCCGTTCTCTCCCGGCTCGATCGCGAGAATCTCCCCGAGCCCAGGAACCAATGATCCGACCCTCACGCGCCAGAGCTCTCCGGGCGAGGCCAGATGCGCTTCCGAACCGAAAACCATGACGATCTGGAAATCCCGCGGCGTCAGCGCGACAGCCCGAACCAACTTGGGCACCGGTATTGCCCCCTCGACCAAGTCACCTGGCTTGTCCGTCGACCCGGTGATCATCTGGTCGAGCAGCGGGCGGGTGAAATAACTGGGGTCCAGCGCGGATATGATGGTGACGGCTGAGAAGAAGCTAATCGATAGAATTCCCAGCCCTACCAAGCCCAGATTCACGATCCGGTCAGAGCGCGGGGGAGGCGGATACAAGTCGGCCGGTGGCCACGCTTTGACGGTCGGTTGATGGGGAATGGATGTGGACAAGAGAACCTCGAACCCTTGATATTCGACGAAAGCCGGTCGAAGGCCTCCACCAGGGAACATCGCATTCACAGGTTAAGGTTTTATAGATCACGACCAAACGGGATCGATTTTAGTCAGCCGGCTCGCAAACGTGGGCGCGGGTTTTTCGGCGGCCTCCGGCTCAGCGCTTTATCCTCATTCCGCCCTAGCGCTTGAAGAGGGATCGAGCGCGGCGCCGATGTTCCACCCCTGTGATGACGTAGATCTCGGACAAATTCCACGAAGGGCAGAGCCACCCGACCCGGCAGGCGTTGAGGATTTGTTCGCCATCGCCGCGATAGGATGCGTGCCATGACGATGCATTCGACCCCACCGCGCTCCGATAGCCGCATGGTGCCCCGTCGGCGCACCCGTATCCAGCCGGTCAAGATCGTGTCCCTGGATCGGACATTCCTGGAGGACGGCACGGCGATCGACCGTTCCTCGAAGGGCGCGCGTATCGGACGATATGCCGCCCGCCGCTTGCCGAGCCAGATCGCGCTCTATGACGAGGTGGATTGTACGTTTCAGCCGGCCACACTGGTGTGGACCCGCGGACTCCAGATCGGCTTGCGTTTTACCGGTCCCGTTGTCGCCGCGAACCGGGCGGAAATCCTGCGCCTGACCGGCCGCTACTACGCGATCACCGAGTAGCGGGGAATGAGGTAAACGGGGACCGATTTTCCGTCGGCATTTCGCACCGACTGACCACGATCCTGGGCCCCTCGTCTGCGTCCAGAGATGGCGGCGCGGCGGGCGACTCTATTGGGACTCAGGCCGTCCGTTGCGGATGTCCTTCTTGGCGATGTAGTCGAACTGCTCCACCAGAAGTTCGTGCACGAGCACCTGCCCATAGCGGGCATTGACCGCGTCGCGGATCGAAGTGGTCAATGAGGTGAGATCGAAGCGCTGCGGCTCCTCGAAGTTGAAGCCGTCCGTCGAGTAAAGCCGTCGAAATGCTTCGTCGAGGATAAACGGGTCGGGCGGAACCTGAAGCTTTTGGGCCACCTTGCCGTCGATGGTGAAGACGAATTGCGCGAGAATATAGCCCTGGATCGCGTTGTCCGCGATCATCGGAATGGTGATATTGCCGGTCTTGCGGTAGTCGAGCCCTTCGAAATAGGTCGACTCGGTGCCTTCGGTGGCGGCATCAGCGTTCATCGAGGCCATGACATAGCTGGATCCGAGGGCGACAATGCAGACCCAGAGACCGACAGCCACCAGTTTGATCACGACCGAACGGCCTTGCGCCCGAGCTGCAAGCTATAGGTGCCGTCGGATTCGGCGTCGGTAATCGAACGGGCGATCAGCGCCGAAATCTCGTGACTGGCGCGGACATGCAGTTCAAGCGCGCGGCGGTTCTGCTCGATAACCTTGGCAAGGCCCGTCAAACGCTCTCGCGCGTCCGGGTCTTCCTGCAAGGCCTCGGCTCGGCGCGCCAGACGGCTGAGCTCGAGCAGGCTCTGGTTCTTGCGGGCGGTGATCTCCATGAGATCGAGCGCCTTGCCGGCGCTGAGCGCGTCGGTCTCGGTGGCAAGGGCGGTTTCGAGCCGATCAACGGCCTTTGCGAGCATGGTATCCAAGTCGACGTTCCTATTCTGCACTGTCTTTGCGGATGGCCCCGGCCCGCGCGATGTCGTTTTGCCGAAGCATGCGGTTCAGGCTGTCGCTGGCGGCCTCGCGGCCATCGACCGCGTCGAAGCCACCACCGGGCTCGTTGGCGATCGAAGCGGCGATACCGATGCCGCCGCCCTTGGCGAGTTCGTTGCCGATCTCCTCGGCCATCATCGAACGCCAGATCGCGCCGGCGGTGCCGGATCCGAAATAGCTGGAGGCTTCGGATGGCAACATCGATTCGACGAAGCTGCGCAGGACGAAGCCCTCGAACTGCTCGAGAGGCGGCACAGCCCGCGCTTCATGGGCGACAAGCGGGATGATCGGTGCCGGCGGCGATTCCGACGTGACATCGGGGGCCGCCGCGTCGAGAATCGTCGCGAAATCGGTCGAGGCCGCATCCTTGACCATACGAGAATCAGTAACGCGCGGCGCGATCTGCGTCGGCTCGGTCTTCGCGGCGGATAGGATGGGGGAAACGGTCATCGGCGACAGTCGGCTCATGAATCGGCAGGTTCGCCTCTTGTATCGCGCCGGCCTTATTCGAAGCTTGTCCGCTTCCGAGCCAGAAATCCGTCGACGCCGACTTCCAGATCTTTCGCCTCGTCCTCGACGACCGTCGATCGACGCGTTTCGTCGCGCAACTTCTCGACGCCCTTCTCGGATCGACGGGTCGACTGGATTTTCTTCTCGGTCTCGGTCTGGCGCTCGAGATTGACCCGGCGGGCCGCCTCGTTGCGCCGCAGATTGCGGACCTTGGCCTCGACGAAGAGGCCGTGCAGCTCCGACGTCGTGCCGAGACTGCCGAGCAGCTCGGAGTCGGATCGGTCGATCTCGTTGCGTTCCTTGCGAAGATGTCCCAGGCGCCATTCCTCGAGCAGACGCTTCTGGCCCTGCACCTTCATCAGCCGCTCCAAGCGATGGAGTTTGGATCGGTTCCCGCTCATCCGGTCAGTACCCACTGCTCGAAGTCCTGCATGAACAGAACCAGGAAATCGCTGATCACATAGCCGAACAGAACCAACCCGCCGGCGAGCACGAATGGCAGCGAGATGAAGTAGATCGGGATCGTCGGCGTCAGCTTGTTGGCCAGCCCGATCGCAAAATTGACGATGACGCCATACAGGACGAATGGACTCGAAATCCGAAGAGTCAAGAGGAAGGCCTCGTCGAGATTGTCAGTGATGTTGACGAGGGAGCCGCGCACGGAAAAACCCGCGGCGGCGGGCATCGCGCTGTAGGAGGCGACGAGGGCCCTGGCGATTTCGGCATGCAGGTTCAGGACGAAGATCAGCGTGGTGGCAGTCAGCGTCACCAGCGAAGCCACGGCGGGAGCCGGGCTTTGGTCATCGATCGGCACGCCCATCGACTGGCCCATGCCAATGGAATTGGCGATGACATATCCGCCAAATTGCAGCGCGATCATGAAGCTGCGTCCCAGTAGTCCGATGAACAAGCCGTTGAGGATTTCGGTCACCATCAGCGACAGCCGGGCATTGTCTCCCGACCCAGCCACAAGCGGCTGCAGAACCGGCAGCAAGGCCGGGGACAGCGCCAGCGATATCGCGAAGGCCAGGAATAGCCGGACCTGCAACGGAACGCGGGAGGACGAAAAACCTGGCATGAGCAGCAGGCAGGTGCCGATCCGGCAGAAGATCAGAAACAGCGAGAAGACGATGTCGGAGAGTTCCGCCGTCACGAGATCGAACCGATAGCCCGGATGTCGACGCCGCGGGCGATCTCGAGATGGGAGAGGACCGGCAGATTGACGAAAATCCGCTCGATCATCATGCGGACATAGGGCCGCGCGTCGGGGGCGGAGACAAGCACGAAGATCTCGCCCTGATCCATCTTCTCGCGAATGACCTTTGTGGCTTCCGTGGCAAACTGCTCGACAAGGCGCGGGTCGATATCGAACTCCGTGACTTCGCCCTTCGCGTCACGCTTCAACGCCTGATGGAAGGCAAGATCCCACTGGTTGCCGAGGCGAAGGACACCGAGCTTGCCATCGTGCAAAAGGTCACCGCAAATCTGCTGCGCCATGCGCATGCGGACATGCTCGACGATCTGCTCGGAACGGCGCACATGCGGCGCGATCTCGGCGATCGCTTCCAAGATGAGACTGAGGTTTCGGATCGACACCCGCTCCGCCAGCAGCAGCTTCATGACGGCCTGCAGGCCGGAATACGACATGTGAGTGGGTATGATCTCCTCGATCAAACGCTTGTATTCGGGCTCCAGACGGTCCAGCAGGGAGCGCATGTCCTTGTAGGACAGAAGCTGGGCGAGGTTGTTGCGGATCGTCTCCGACAGATGCGTCAACATGATCGACAGCGTGTCGATCGGCTCGAAGCCCTGGCGCCGAACTTCGGCGGAAAAACTCTCCGGGACCCAGGCTGCGCGCATGCCGAATGCCGGCTCCTTGGTCAGATCGTGGGGCACGTCCGGCACCGAAGCGTCGCCGAGGACCACCATATGTTCGCCGAGGCGCAATTGCTGCGATGCGACCGTCGTTCCGTGAACCTTGATCTCGTAGGATTTCGCTTCGATGGCAAGATCGTCGGATAGTTTGATTTCCGGCACGACGAAGCCATAACGCCCGGCAAACCGCCGGCGCATCTTCTGGACGCGATGGGCGAGTTCGTCCCGCTGCAGCATAAGATGCGCCGACGTCTGCTTGCCGAGCACGAGCTCGATCTCGACGATCTTCAGCGATTCCTTCACCGAGGTGCGTTCCGCCTCCCGGGCCACTTCCTGCTCTTGGTTGCGGTCGGCGTCCGCCTTGCGGACCACCTCCCTGCGGCGTTTCGGGACGAGATAGGCGACCGAAGCGAGCAGCCCGGCGAGGATGATGAATGGCAGGAATGGCAGACCCGGCATGAAGCCGAGCAAGGCCATCAACATCGCCGATACAGCGAGCGCCCGGGGATAGAAGCCGAGCTGGCCGATGACGGCGGTCTGGGCCGCGCCGCGCGTCCCTCCCTTGGACACGAGAAGACCGGCGGCGAGCGAAACGATCAGCGCGGGAATCTGCGAGACCAGTCCGTCGCCCACCGACAGCTTGGTAAAGACTTCGGCGGCGCTGGCCGCGTCCATATCGTGCCGGCTGATGCCGATGACGATACCGCCGAAAATATTGACGGCGGTGATGATGAGACCGGCGATCGCATCACCGCGCACGAATTTCGACGCGCCGTCCATGGAGCCGAAGAAGGCGCTCTCCTCCTCGAGCTCCTTGCGGCGCCAATGCGCCTGCTTGTCGTCGATCAGGCCCGACGACAGATCCGCATCGATCGCCATCTGCTTGCCGGGGATCGCGTCGAGGGTAAAGCGCGCACCGACCTCGGCGATACGCGATGCACCCTTGGTGATGACGAGGAAATTGACAGTGATCAGAATGAGGAAGACGACGATACCGATGAAGAAATCGCCGCCCATCACGAATTGCGAAAATCCGCCGATCACATGGCCGGCCGCGTTCACGCCCTCGTGGCCCTGAGACAGAATGACGCGCGTGGTCGCGATGTTGAGCGACAGGCGCAGCATGGTGGCAAGCAGCAGAACGGTCGGGAAAGCGGAGAATTCAAGGGGTTTATGAATCCACAGCGACACCATCAGGATCAGCACCGACAGGGCGATCGACAGCGCCAGGCCCAGATCGATGAGGAAAGCCGGAATCGGGACGAAGAGGACTGCGAGGACGAAAACGACCGCGATCGCGAAACCGATATCGCGACCGCCCTTGGTTTCGGCGGATACGGGGTCCAGCGTGTCGACGGCCATGATGCTACTCTCTACGGCAAGCGTTCAGCCGGGAGATGCGTGGCGATCGTCACGACCGCCTTACACCGTTGCCCGGCTTTCCGTTCGTCGCAGACGAAGATTGCTCAAGGCTGGCGTCCGCCACCGGGCGCGTGCCCAGCCGGCGAATTGGTCAGTTGAAGCCGTTTTCGATACGGGAATAGGATTCCTGCGTGAATGCGTAGACCTGCGCTCCGGTGAAGGAAGCCGTCAGCGCAATCACGACGAAGATCGCCAGGATCTTGGGAACGAAGGTGAGCGTCACTTCCTGGATCTGGGTCAGCGCCTGGAACAAGGCGATCACCACGCCGACGCCCATGGCGGCGGCCACCGCCGGGCCAGAGGCGGTAACGATAGTCCAGACGGCGGATTGGACGATGTCGAGAGCGTCAGCTTGGTTCATTTGGTCTACTCCACCGTCAGGCCGGGAGCGAGAGGCAATGTCCGGCCATCTTCGAGCAGGGCCTCGACGCCGCCCTCGACGACGCGCACAGCGGCAACCGTGCCCGAGATCGTCCCGTCGGCCGATGTCGCGGTCCGTCCGATCAGCGAATTCGCCTGTGTCAGCGCCGACACCATCATTAGCGAATCCAGCTTCTTGTTGGTCTTGATCGACTGCTCGACACCGGCGAAACTCGCGAACTGCGCGATGTATTCGGTCGAATCCGTAGGATTGAGCGGGTCCTGGTTCGACATCTCGGCAACCAGCAGCTTCAGGAACGCGTCGTAATCCATGCCGTTCTTGCTGGACGCGGCGGTAAGGCTCGCGCTGGCGGATGCAGGTGGGGTCGAGGTGACGGCGCCAATACTCATCAAAAGCCTCCGGCGGCAAGCCGCAGTTCGGGTGTCTTGGTACGGGCTGGCCCAGGCGATGCCGTTATAACCCGCAGGATATCGTCCTCGATCGGGATAAGCGTGCGCAGGCGTTTCAACGCCTCGAACGCCCGTTCCCGTTCGATCAAACCCTCAATTTCGGCGAGACCATCGACAATGTCGCTGTTTTGATAGGTTCCGAGCATGCTCTCCAGGGTCTTGCCGAACAGTTGGCGCGCGGCGGCGGCGCTGTTCGGATCCATCAGCATCATCTGGACGATGAAATAGAGCTGGCGCAGTGGTGTCGTGGCCTGTTCGGCCTGCATTACATGGCTCTCGAGCAGAAAGGTGACGTCGTTGAGAAATTCCAGCGTGGTCTTGCGATCAACCTTCAGAACTGCGCCGTTGACAAAGATGCGTTCGCCAGCTCGCAGCGTGATGCGAAGCGTTGCCATCCTCAGTTCAACCCGTTGCGGATCAGCGTGGTGATCTCGATGATGCCCTTAAAATTCTGGGACTTCCCGATCCGGATGTCTTCGGCTTCGCGCATGATCCACAAACCGACCGAAATCAGTTCGGCCCGGAGTTCGTCCGGCAGGCCGTTCTCGGCACTCGCGAGATCCTCGACGAGGATCGCCCACAGGCTTCGGGTGGTGTAGATCGCCTCGATGGCATCGCGCGAACGCGGGCCGTTGGCCTCGGCGGTCTTGAGCAGCGCGATCGAATGATCGAGTGCCTGGCGCTCACGATCGCGGGCATCGACTTCGACGTCTTGAGCCACTTCCGCGTAAGAGAACTGATACATTCCAACCCCTTGTTGCCCACCCGGATGACGCATTCGCGCCGAACCGGGTCTTGCGATCTGTCTTTTCTTGCGAGCAGCGAGCCGGAACCCCTATCCCGCCGAATTTTCTTGTTGCATCCCGGGTCATCAGATCCGGGCGCCCGCCTCCGTCCCTACAGGTAGTTCAAGATGCTGAGGCGCGAGATCCGCGCGGTCAGCGCATAGGAAGACTCCAGCAAGTTCATTAAATTGGTTACCCGCGTCGAAGCTTCGTATGGGTCAACCTCCTCAATCGAAGTGATCGACATGTTCAGAACGGTGCTGCGGCCTTTCAGCGACTGGTCGGCTCGATCCAGGCGAGCTTGGCTGGCGCCGATCTCGCTTTGCATCGTCTTCAACTGTGACAATCCCAGGCTCAGACTTTCGACCGCCCGGCTTGTGACAAGCTGACGTGCCTCCTCGTTCATTCCGAGAGCGCCAAGGTCGCCCAGCATCACGTAAGCTTTGGTAATGTTACGGAACGCGGCGGCATCGGCCGCGTAGCTGACATTGATCTGGCTTTCGCCATTGATGACGTTGTAGACGGGCGTGCCATCCGCGTTTGACCAATTGCCCCATCCCAGACCGGCGGTTGGAGCAAGCGCGAACAGATCCTCGAACTCGGTGTCGATGAAATCGCCCAGATCCGCGGCGCTGATCGTTTCCACCGCCGGATCATTTTGGTTGAACCCAAACTTCGTCAGGAACGCATCGGCCGTCGCCTGCTTTGCGGTCGAGTTGTCCTCATAGGTACGAGTGTCGCCGCCCCCGACCGCCTGAAAGGCAATGGGCGGCTTCTCCGTGGCCGCCCCCGAGAACAGGAAGCGCGATCCGGTCGAACTGTTCAACGCTGCCATCAACTGCTGGAGACCGGCGGCCGCTTGTTGAACCGTGGCTGAAACGCCCGGCGTACTGGTTCCGTTGCCGATCAACGAACTCATGAACGCGTCTGCGGTCGCGGCCATTGACGTCATGGCAGACTGCATGACGTCGAAACGTTGACTGATCAGGCCGTTGGCCTCGCGCAAACGGTTCGTGCTCTGAAATTCGGCGCGCAGCGAGATCGCCTGGCTGGTCCGAACCCCAAGCGCCAGCCCGACATCGGCGAAGCGCCCCGTCGTGACCTCCTTCTGTGCGATCTGGAGGTCGGCCTGAATTCTGGACACAGACGAGCGAGGGGCCGTGGAAAGCGAATAGCTGGATACGAGAAAATTCGACATCGTGTCTCCGATCAGGCAATCGCAAGGAGGGCATCGATCATCTGACCGACGGTGGAGATCAGCTTGCTCGATGCCTGGTAGGACCGTTCGAGATCGAGAAGTCGGGTCATTTCTTCATCGAGGTTGACCCCGGTCCGGTTCGACAGGGTCTCCCGGGTCTGGGCGAGAAGCACCTTGCCGTAATCGACATCTGCAGTCGCTTCGGCACGGCGGCTCTCGAGCCATCCCATGGAGGCGGCGGCGTAGTCGCCTAGCGTTCCGGTACCACCAGCTCCGAGCGTGATGTCGAAGCTTCGCGTCGTTGAAAACTGGGCGACGAGGTCGTTTATCCGGGAGGTGAACCCGCCCGCGCCCTTCGAGTTGTAGACGAACCGCGCTTCGTCGGGTTGGTCCGCGTGGGAAATTCCGCCGTCCCTGAGGCGCATCGGGTCACCGCCGACGGTATTGTCCACTCCGGCAGCGACCTTGATCAGTCCGGCAAGGCCAACGGTCGCCGCGGACGAGCCCGGCACGGTGGTCATGCCCGTGGCGGTGAACAGCCCGGCATAACGATTTGTGTCCGGCACGGCCGGGGGCGGAGCGGGATTTTGCTCGGTCTCGGCAAAGCTGTCGACGAGTGCGAATGCCAGCGCGTCGAGCTGTCCCTGGAACGTGATGGCGGTCTCGTCGCGCAGCTGCAACAGACCGAAGACGCTGCCGCCCTTGATCGGCATGGGCGCCAAGGGACCGAAGACGCTGACCCCGTCGATCTTGAACGCGCCACCGCTGACGGTCGCGCTATAGGCGGGGGATGGCGTGAAATCGATCGGACGCCCCGTCGTTTCGAACAAGGTGATGCCGGAGTCGGTCGTCAGGACAAGGTCGTTCCCAGCCCGCATCTGCACGTTGAGACCGACATATCCCGACAATTCGGAAACGATCTGGTCCCGTCGATCCACGAAATCGGTGATGTCGGCATTGGTAGCCGTGCCGACCGTCACCCGCTTGTTGACCGTTTCGAGCTCGGCAAGAAGCTTGGTCATGGCGGCCGCAGCTTGGGCAAGCTGCGTATCGGCATCCTTCCGCATGTTCTGGACCGCCGAACTTGCGCGGTTGAGGCTGCTGGCCATGTCCTTGGCGGCGGAGATCGCGGCCTCGGCCGAGGGCGGACTTTCCGGCGTGACGGCGAGTTGCGACAAGGCGTTCTGAAGCCCGACGAGCGATGCCGCCGGAGAATCGAACGCGTCGACATCCCCGATCACGTCCCGGATTCGGTCGAGCGCGTTCGCGGTCACCTCGACGGCGCCGACCGTCGAATTCGAGGTGACCAACGAACGGAAAAGCGCCTGATCGCGGGATTGGGCGACCGAAAGGATCTGAACACCGCCCTGCCGGCCGGTGCCTAGAGTGGCGTATTTCCGCGTTGCCGATGGATTGTCGGCATTGGTAATGTTGCGTGAGACGAGCGCCGACTGCGCCGAGAGGCTTCCCAGCGAGGAGCGCGCGTTCGAGAATGCGGTAAGAAGCGACATGACGTGGAAAAGTCCTTGGGGGACGCCGGCCGGGTGTGGCTCAGCGCTTCAGATTGACGAGTACGTCGAGGATTTCCGAACCCGTCTGGAACACCTTCGAATTGGCGCTGTAACTTCGCTGGGCTTCGATCATATCCGTAAGTTCGGTAGCCAGATCGACGTTCGACTGCTCGATCGCCCCGGACAAAAGGCCGCCAAAGCCGTTGCCGCCCGGAGTTCCGATTTCGGCAGCCCCCGAATTCGACGTGGCGCTGTAGACATTGCCGGAAGCTGCGGCGAGTTGATCCGGACTCTGGAACCGCGCGAGGTTCAATTGGTAGAGTGGGATGACGCTGCCGGTGGACAGAACCCCGCTGATCTGTCCTTCGTCGGTAAACGCGAACTCGCTGATGACGCCGGGTGGGTTGCCGTTTGCATTCAGCTTTGCGCTAAAGTCAGTGGCATACTCGGTAATCTCACCGAAATTGACCGCGACGACGGCCCCGTCCGACAGGGTCATGGTACCAGCCGCGGGGGCCGTGACGGGAAGACCGTTTGTCCTATCGAAAACGATATCCTGGGTCATCTTCGTCAAGGGCGTCCCGGCATAGGGAAAACCGCCACCGGTCGACTGGGCGCGATCGTAGATCGTGACTTCCCACGTGCTGTCGGTCGATGGGTCGCCCGCGGTCTTGGTGAAATACGCGTCGAGCGTTCTCTCCCGGCCGACATTATCGTAAACGACGAGCGACAGCTTCTTGCTGAAGACGCTGTCGGCGGCATTGTCAGCAGGTGTGTTGACAGCGCCGACGGCGGTTGCCGAAGCGGGGAACTGCAAAGAAAGGTCGGCCGCCGTCGTTGCCGAGGGCGCCATCAGCTTGCCGACCGGCAGCACGACCGGTTCGGTCTGGCCACTCGCCAGCGACGTTCCGGTCAGCCGAAAGCCCGCTGAATTCACGAGGTAAGTCTTGTTGGATTCGGCCTCGGTGCGCTGGACGAAAGAACCGGCGCGGGTATAAAAATCACGACCGGCCGCGTCTTGAACGACGAAGAAACCATCTCCCTGGATCGCCAGATCGCTAGCCGACGAACTCGCCGAGACCGCGCCCTGCTGGCTGATCAACTGACGAATCTGGGTTTTAACAGCGCCCGAGTTGTATTCGTTGCCGCTGTTCGCAACCAATAGCGAAGAAAACTCCGTGGAGCCGCGCTTATAGCCGTCGGTGCTGGCGTTGGCGATGTTTTCGGAGACGACCGACAGGCGGTTAGCCTGCGCGTTCATCCCCGAGACGCTCGTTCTGAAGACGCCGTTTATGCTCATCGTCCGTTACTCCATGTCCATGACTTGGCGGCCATGAATAGGGAGCGAAGCTTGCGTCGACCTGATTGTGAAACTTCCGTTTAAATAACATTCGAAAAAGAAAAAGCTCTGCCAAATATATTGGCAGAGCCTTTGTCCGTTAATACTTTTGAAACCAATTCGACCTTACTCAACCCCAATCCCGTAGCCGAGATAGCGCTTCGACGAGACGGGGTCATAACCAAGGCGCATTTTCAGCTTCTTGCGAAGCTTGGAAATATGGCTCTCGATGACGTTCTCCTCGACGTTCTCGTCAAAGATGCCATAGATCGCGCTGAACAATTGCTGCTTGGAGACGCGACGGCCGCGGTTGGAGACCAGATATTCCAGGATGCGGCGCTCGCGCCGCGGCAGCGCCATGGGCTTACCGGCAACATCGGCGTCTCGCCCATCCTGGTAGACGGCGATTTCTCCGACTACCGTGCCCGTATCCTCGGCGCTTTCGCGGCGACGAATGGCGCCTACCCGGGCCAGAATTTCCCGCACATGAACCGGCTTGGCGACAACGTCGTCGACCCCGGCCGCGAACAGATCGAGCGTACCGTCCAGATTGCGGCTTTCGGACAGCGCGATCATCGGCGCATTGGAACGTGAGCGGATCAGACGCGGGCAGAATTTGCGCTCGTCGAAATCTCCGAGAAGGAAGGCTTCGACGCCGGAAATATCCGATTCAGGCGCCGTCTCCACCCACTCGCGGAATTCATCCGCATGGAAACCGGCCGCCGAAACGCCCTCGCGTCCAAACAAGGACTGGTAGCCACTCGTAACAAGCTCACGATTGTCGACTACAACGATCATATTTCCCTCCGGCCTCGACGTTATGTCTATGAACAAAGACCTAACCTGACCCGAGTCTTGCGCCTATCCTGAAATTTAGTAGTCCGTTAACCATCCTGCCCGATTTTCGGCTAAGTATCGAATCCGACTCAGGAATTTTTTTCGTAAACAAAACCTTAATGGTCGCCATTCGCGAAAAAAGCCTGCGATATCGAATACTTGGCCGACCACCTATCGCCGCCGGTCGGAGAAATTGCCGATATATCCTCCCAGGCCGAGCGGTTCCCTCATGCGGGGATCGAGCCGAGGGGCCGATCTTTTGGATCAGAGATAAGTCGAGGGATCGAGGTTGCGCCGGGCGATCGGGGATGCAGCCGGCGTCGACGAGGATGGTCCAGGCTCCCGGCCGCCGCCTTCGCGTCCTTCGCGCGAGGACTGGCGATGTTCGAACCGCCCGTTTTCCGCGGAACCGTCACCTGCGCGTCCTTCACTGCCAGTCCCGGCATTGGCGGATGGCGATGCCGACGGCGAGCGCTGGGTCGCAGGATCACGAACCGCGATGCTGATCGCCGCCTCGTCGACCGTAAAGCCCGCCTTGGAAAGCAGTGTCTTCAGGCCCTCGGCGTCATCTTTCAAGCGAAGTGCCGTCTCGGCCTTGCTCGCAACCAGATGAATCGCCAATTGCCCGTTCACTAACCGCATGGTGACGTCGAGCTTGCCGAGTTGCTCCGGCTGCAGCTGAATCTGGATAGTCTTCAGCGCGGCACCTCCAGCTCGCAGATGCAGTCGCCCGTCATCGCCGGCGGTCCCCGGAGCCGGCCGAAGATCGGCCAAGGCGCTGGTGACGGCGGACGCGACCTGACGAGACGGCCGTCCGCCTGCCGCCGGATCATTGAAGACCGCCGTATCGGCGTTCGAATTGTCGACACCCCAGGCCCCGGTAGCGGTCGCCATCCCGCCATCCGGTGGGCCCTTGCCGCCTTTTCCAGAGACCCGGATGTTTCTATCGGCCGATCCCGTCTCGGAAACACCGCGCAACCGTGTCGCCTCGCCATCTTCCTGGCCGTCCGCATCGCCGGACGCCTCGGCTCCGTCGGTGCGATTCATCTCGACTGGCGCATCGGTGGACGCCAGAAGACGTCCGAAGCCGGACGCCCTGAGGGCCGGGCCGACCGAGCGCACCTGACCGTCGAGCGCGACAGTATCCGCCGGTTGAAAATCGGTGCGCATGGAGACGAGGTCAACCCGAGCAGGGTTCGGACGACCATCTACGCTGCCACCAAGCAGCCTGACTGCCACTTCGGCCTGATGGGGGACCGCGACGGTTTTCAACATAAGGTTCGACCGATCGAGGGCCGTTGTCGGCGCGCCGTCCGGTTTTGGCAGTGCGCGGGCGGCCCGGTCGAAGTCCGTGGCCGGAATGCCGTCCGGTTTCGGCAGTGCGCGGGCGGCCCGGTCGAAGTCCGTGGCCGGAATGCCGTCCGGTTTCGCCAAGGCGTGGGCCCGGCCGCTGTCGGAGCGGGTCCCCAGCGCATGGTTCACCAGAAGTGTGAGCGGCGAGACGTCTTCACTCTTTTGCTGGTCGGAGGGGGGCGTTTCAAGGCTGGTGCCGGCCCGTTTCGTCTGATCGAACTCGCCCAGAAGTTTGGCGAGGGCCGTTTCAACTTCCGTCTCGCTGGGATCACCGTGCCCATTCGCGTCGACATGCGGATCCTGACCATCCTTGCTCACGACATCCCGTGGGTCGCGGCCTCCCATTTTCCCCGCGGCGTCCACCGCCGACTGAAAACTTTCACCGGAACCGGCCTGGCTTCCCGCTCCCCTGCCGGCGGGTCGTTGTGCATTGAGCGACTGTGATTCGGTATGGGCGAGTATGGGGGCGGTCATGGTGCAGCCTTTTTCAAATCGTCGCGAACAGCGTCGAGGATCGCCGCGCCCCGCGCGAGAATCGGCGACAGCGTCGCGGCCTCCTGCGGAGCCTCAGTGCCGACGATGCCGGCAACCATAGGTTTGCGCATTTCGCTCAGCACATCCATAGCGGCGTTGCGAAGTTCGCGGTCGGCCGGGTGCAGCGCGTCCGGATCGATGGCCTCGAGCGTTGCCTTCACCTCGGCGAAGTCGCGTTCCGTCAATGTCGACGCGACCTCGTATAGCAGCGCCCGCTGGCGCTCGCTCTCCCCGGCTTCGTCATAGGTCAGCGCCTTCGCCGCTGCCTTGTTCGCCAGCGTCAGATTTCCGGCCACCAGGGCCCGCCGTCCGACAGCCAGATAGATACCGAGTTGTTCCAAGCGCGGAATCGTCGCTGTCGCGTCGGCAATCGTCGCGATGACCGCATCCTCCGTTCCCGCCGGTCGGGCGGCATAGACTGCGGCAAAGCGAGCGCGAAAATTACCCGCGTAAGCGGAGGCGGAAAAGCGATCGAAATACTGCCGAGCGTAGCGGTTCGCGGCTTCCTGGTCCCCGGTCTGCTCGGCGAGCAAAACGCCCATACGGAGTGCCGCCTCCTCCAGCAAGGTTCCTGGCGCGACCAACATGACCTGGGAAAGACGCCGCAGCGCTTCTGCCGGTTTGTCCGCCTGCTGCAATTGGGCAACTGCCAGATTGACCTGTGCCGCAAGGCCACTCTCCACGTGGGTCAAATCAACTACGGATAGTTTTCTCTCGGCATCCGCGCTGCGGTTCTCCACATAGGCCAGCGCCCCTTCAAGCAACGGGCGATCTTCTGGCGCAAGGGTCACCCGTGCCAGAATTCCCCGCAGCACGGACGGCGGCCCACCGCTGAGGACGAACAGCGCCGCGGCACGCCGATTGCGCGGATCCTCCCAGGTTTCCGGTTTCAGTCCGAGGAAGGTCGGACCGTAACGCCTCAGCAGCATCGACTGCACGCGGATCGCAGGCCCGTTGCCACGCGCCACTTGATCCTGGAGGAACTGAAGCGAACGGACGATCTCGTATGGCATCGGGGCGCGTTCGCGCGGCCATTTCGATGCCTCCGGATCGGCAGGTTCCTCGTCCTGAGCCGCAACGGCGATTTCCAGCGACTTGGCCGCCTCGCCCGCTGCACGGACCCGCGTGGCGGCCGCTTCAGCATCCGGCTGGACCACCGCGGTCGGCGGCGCCGTCGGCTCGGCGACAGCGGCCGATGCCGCAGCGATCAAGACCGCCGCAACCGTCCTTCCAAGACATCGAGCAAACCGCCAGTTCACGCAACCGGCTCGATCAGCAGGATCTCGATCCGCCGATTGCCGGCAGCTTCCGGATCGTCGGGATATTTCGGATCGCGGTCCGCCACACCTTCGATCGATTTGATACGGGTTTCGTCGAAACCGCCGCGGGTCAGCATGTAATAGGCCATATGGGCCCGCGCGGTGGATAGGCGCCAATTATCGTATTCGGCGCTGTGGAACGGACGCGCGTCGGTGTGACCGCGAATGACGACGTCGCCGTCGCGCCGGGCAAGGACCGCTGCGATCTTCTCCATCATCGCCACGGCCTCCGGCGTCGGCTTGGCCGATCCGATCTGAAACATGCCGGTTGCGAGATCGTCGGCGAGGGAGACCGTCACGCCGCCCTCCCCGGCAGTTACTTCGATATTGGGCGGCAAAGCCTGCCCCGACTTGGCCAGCTCCGCCTCGATCTCCGACCTGATCGCAGTCGCGTGCTCGGACGCCGCATCGGCGCCGTCTGTCGGATCGGCCGGCTCACCGGGAGTGACCTGTTCGTCCGGTGCCGCATCGGCCACGTCCTCCACAGGAGCGATGTCCTGTTCGGCCAGATCGCCCGCCGCCGAATTTTCTGGCGGCAGAACCGCAGTCTGGAATTCGGCCGGTGGCTGCGCTTCGGTCTGCCCGCCGCTTTCCACGGTGTTGGGCGTGAGCTGCCACGACGCGGGGTCGAACGGATCGCGATAGGCATCGCCGCCATTGAGCCCGGGCAGGCCCGATCCATCGGGCTTGCCTTCGAGTTTGCCGGAATTGCTGGAGACGCTCTCCGCGGCAATCTCGGCCAAAACCGCGTAAGGATCGCGGAACAACGCCTGCTCTTCGCCGCCGGTTTGATCGCCCGCCAGCGGCATGCCGTTGGGGTCGCCATTGGTCTCGGCGCGGCTTTGCCCCTGGTCGTTGGCGTCCCGCGAGGCGCCGTCGTCCTTGCTCTCGACACCCCGGCTCGCCGGCGAGGCATCATTCAGCTTGATCGGGTTGAAATACTGCGCGACCTGCTTGCGTGTCGCGTCGTCCGAGGCGTTGGTCAGCCACATAACCAGGAAGAACGCCATCATCGCCGTCATGAAGTCGGCGAAGGCGATTTTCCAGACGCCACCGTGATGCGCCTCCTCGGTGTGGGCCCGGCGACGGACGATAATGATTTCCTGGCGCTCGAGATGCCCCGCCTCGGACTGTTCGCTCACGCGAGGGCCTCTTCCAGTGCCGCGCGCCAGCCGTGCAGACGTGACTCGATGACGGTCTGGTCGCACTCGATGCGAACGTCGACCAGGGTCTCGTCGCTCTGCCACGTCACGAAGTCGCGGCCGGTGCCCAAGGCTTCGTCAAGGGCCGTGAGGAGATCGGCGGGACCGGTCGCGCGAACCGACAACGCCTTGCCATCGCCGATCAGCATGCGGGTAGCGTCGGCAAGTTCCAGAACGCTTTGCCGCCGGCGGGTATTGACGGCGATTGGTCTCAATACGGAGGCTAAGGTGGTCCGCACGACCATCTCGATACGGTCGAGCCGACCTGAAAGTAGTGTCGCAAGCCGCTCGCCTTCGGCCGTCGCCCACTCGGCGCGCGCCGCCTCGATCGCAGCGGATTGGGCCGCTTCGGCCAACTCGCGTTCCTCGGCCCGGGCGGCCTCTATCGCTGCATCCATTTCCGCCTGCAACGCGAGGCGCCCGTCATCGGGCTCTTCGGCGCCGTCGACGTCCGCGTCCAAGTCCGGCAAGGCGTCGGTTCCGTCGCCGAAGTCGAGCGACTCCGGCATGTCCGTCGCCGGCCAATGCGCCTCGCCCGTCCGGTCGGGCATCCCTGCTTCAGGCAGGACCAGCTCGTCGACCTCATCGACCTCGAGGATCTCCGGAATAGGCGATGAAATGACTGGGACGGCAGTCCCCGCCTCGACATCGCGGCTGGCAACCAGGATCGGATGCTCAAAGGTCGGTTTGCTCGAGCGATTCACGGGCGCCAGACTCTCGAATGGCATTCCGTCGTCCGCGTCGAATTCTGGGAGGTAGTGCGCGAGAGGGAGCATGTATTACGCCGCCTGTGTTTGGTGTATCCACTGCTTGAGAACTTGCGCCGCGTGCTCCTCGTCGAAATCGACGAGCTTTTCGAGACGCGCCTTTGGCGACGTCGCCTGGTTGCGGGTCAAATCCTCAAGATAGGCCGGGTCCATCCCGACCATCTGAGCTATATCGTCGGAAGCTGGTGCGGCGCCGACGTCGAAGTTCAGGCTGTTCAAAAGGTCGGTATTGGGCGAGTCGAAGGGATCGACCTCGTTCTCGTCCTTGGCCGGCGGAATCGCGACGATCGCTCGAATCGCGGGTTTCAAGCCGAACCAGATGAGCAGCACGGCGACGGCAAGGATCGTCAGCGCATTGATCAGCGTACCGGACTGCCGCATGAACATCTCGCCGAACCCTGGTGAGGGAATCGGCTCGAGCGCGCTGCCGGTGTCGAGGAAATCGACGGCGGTCACCTTGAGCTGATCGCCTCGCTCGCTGGAAAAGCCCGAGGCCGAAGCGACGAGCGACTCGATCTCACCGATGCGCGCATCGACCTGATCATCCGTCGCGCTCTCGCCGATCGCTTCCAAGATACGCTGACGGTTGATGACAACGGCGATCGACAGGCGCTCGATCTCATAGCCGTCGCTGGTCGTGGAGATCGTCTTCTCGTTAATCTCGTAATTCGTGAGCTCCTCGCGCCGGTCCTTTTCGTCCACCGATTTTTCGCCCGTCCCCGTCGCCGTCTCGTCTGCGGCACGAACGTCCTGCTCGACCCCCACGGGGGCCTGGTTCGTCGAATCCTGGCTCTGCGCCGTCTCACGGATACTGCGCGTCGAGCGTTCCACTCGGCTCTCGGGATCGAAAATCCGCTCGCTCACCTGCCTGCGGTCGGTGTTGAGGCTTGTCGAGACGCTGCTCTGGAAATTGCCGATGCCAAGATAGGGCGCGAGCGTACGCCGGATCGATTCCTCGACGCTCTTCGACACCACGCTCTCGATGCCGAGCAGCTTGCCGGGCGCAGCGGAGGCAGCATCGTCCCCCGATGCGAGCAGCGTGCCATCGGCGTTGAGCACCGTCACCTCGCCAGGCGTCATGCCGGGAATGGCCGATGCGACAAGCGAGCGAATCGCCTGGGCGGAGCCGAAATCCTGCGAGCTGTCGGTACGGATGACCACACTGGCCGACGGCTTGCGCTGCTCGCGTCGAAACGAACCCTCGTCCGACAGGACAATGTGGACACGCGCGGCGCGGACATCTCTCAGGGTCTGGATGGTGCGGGCGATCTCCCCCTCCAACGCCCTGACGCGGGTGATTTCCTGCATGAAGGAGGTCAGGCCGATCGAGCCGAGATTGTCGAAGAGTTCGTAGCCGGCGTTTTCAGAGCGCGGCAATCCCTTCTCGGCCAACAGCATGCGCGCCGGAGCTGTCTGCGAGAAAGGCGTCAGAATGGCGTCTCCCTTGGCACTGACGTCGAAGGAGATGCCAGCCTCGGTCAGCGCCGCGCCAATCCGCGTCACATCGGTCCGATCGAGGCCGGAATACAGCGTCTCCATGTCGGGACGGGACAAATAGTAACTGCCGAGGCCGACGAGCGCGATGACGAGAAACCCGACGAGGCCGAGAGCCGATAGCTTTCTCGGGCCGAGAGAGGAGAGACTGCTGAAAAGCTGCTGAGCTTGTCCGTTAATGGCGAGCGCCATGAATTAACCCTACGATTTTCCGGTGGCACGGTATGCGATCGGCCGGACCATGCCGACCGAAGCTTGCGCGAGACCACGGTTAACGAAAGGTTAACGCCCTGCCCCAGCAATTACGTCAGGGCAGCCGCAGGACTGTAGGCAAACGAAAACGGGCCCGGCCTTGGAGGCCGGACCCGTTCAGATGTCCTGCTGTCTATTTCCGGCGGAGGTTTACCGGAAGAGCGAGAGCAGCGACTGGCTGGAGGAGTTGGCGATCGACAGCGCCTGAACACCGAGCTGCTGCTGGGTCTGCAGCGCCTTGAGACGGGTCGACTCTTCGGTCATGTCCGCGTCGACCAGGGCGCCAACGCCCTTGGCGATCGTGTCCATAAGTTTGGAGACGAAGTTCGTCTGCATCTCGATGCGGTTCTGGACGGCGCCGAGGCTGGATGCCGCGGTGGTGACCTGAGACAGTGCCTCGTCGACGACCCGGATGTAGGCCTGGACCTGGCCGGACGTCACGCCAGCCGTCGAGATGTCGATGTCGTTGACTGCCGTCGAGAAGGTGCCGGTGGCACCGGCAACGGTGTCAGCCGCTGCCAGACCGAGATCGGCTACGGCCGGCGGGGTTGTGCCGGAAGAGGTCGCGGCGCTGACCGTGAAGCTCTCGAGCGAGTTGAAGCTCACCGCGCCTGCGGCGATCGTCACGTCGATGCCCTGGATGCCAGCGTCCTTCAGGGCCTGGGTGTAGACCGCCTTGAGATCGCCATCGGACTTGATCGTGCTGCTGGCAAGGCCGGCGTCGGTCAGCGTCTGCTGGGTAATTTCGACCGTGCGGCCGGCAGCGCCGTTCTGCGAGATGCTGAACGAGACCTTGTTGTCGGCACCGAAGGCGACCGCCGTCGTCTCGACCGTAGAAGTGCCGGTTGCCGCAGCGAACTGATCGATATCGATGGTCTTGTCGAGGATGCCGGCATCGGCGGAGAAGAGCCGGATGTTGGCAATATCGACCTTGATCGAACCAACCGAAAGCATCCCGGAAGAGTCACGCGACAGCGAGGAAACGATTTCCTTCTGCGTGCCAGCGGCAGTGTTGCTGAGCCAATTCTGACCGGAGAACGAAGCCGAATCGGAAATCGTTTTCAGCTGTTCCTGCAGAGCGGTGATTTCCGACTGAACCTTGGCTTTGTCGACGCCTTCGCCGGTTGCCGTGGTCAGCTTGGCCTTGATCTCGTTGAGCACGTCCTTGGCGGCGGTGAGGCCGGTATAGGCAGTGTCGACCGTGGCAGCGCCAATGCCGAGCGAATCGGACACCGCCGACATGGCCTGGTTGTCCGAGCGCATGGTGGTGGCGATCGACCAGTATGCCGCATTGTCCTTCGCCTCGCCGACGCGGAAGCCGGTGGAGATGCGGGACTGAGTCTGGTCGAGCGAGGAGTTGATCATCTGAAGGCTCTGGAGAGCCGTCATGGCGGAAGCGTTGGTGTTGATGCTGGTCATAGTAGGGTGTCTTCCCGTTACGCGAATACAAAATTGGGATGAGACAGTCCGGGTTGGCCGGGATAGCGAGTCGGCATCATGCCTGTGGTCTGATTTTCCCGTCCGACCACTTCGCTATGCCTCCGATATAACGGGCGATTTCCTTCCAGCTCCTTAAAGCAACACGACCTCTTCTGCTTCTGCCGAAACTCCATCTCCTTATGGTTAACCAATCGGAATGAGGTATAGTTAATGAAAAGTAACATCAACGCGTGTGAGATCCGACAGATTGCAACCCAGAGCGTCCAAGCGACCGAACCATGCCGCCAACGGAAAAGGCCGCCCCTTGCGGAGCGGCCCTTTCATGCAGTGATATGGCTGTTGGGGGTGGGTTAGCCTTGGAACAGCTGCAGAATTGCCTGGGTAGAGGTGTTGGCGATCGACAGCGCCTGGACACCGAGCTGCTGCTGGGTCTGCAGCGCCTTGAGGCGGGTCGACTCCTCGGTCATGTCGGCATCGACAAGAGCGCCGACACCCTTGGAAATTGTGTCCATAAGCTTGGAGACGAAGTTCGTCTGCATCTCCACCCGGTTCTGGACGGCGCCGAGGCTGGATGCCGCGGTGGTAACCTGCGACAGCGCTTCGTCGACCACCCGGATATAGGCCTGAACCTGTCCCGAAGTGACGCCAGCCACCGAGATGTCGATGGCATCGACCGCCGTGGAGAAGGTGCCCGTGGCAGCAGAAACGGTATCGATAGCCGCCAGACCAATATCGGCGACCGCGAGGCCACTCGTCCCGGAGCCCGTCGCGGCGGTGACCGTAAAGCTCTCGAGCGACTTGAAGCTCAAGGCGCCCGCGGTAATCGACACATCGATACCCTGAATGCCGGCGTCCTGCAGCGCCTGCGCGTAAACTGCCTTGAGATCGCCGTCGGACTTGATGGACGTACCGGCCAGACCCGCGGCGGTCAGGGTTGCCTGGGTAATTTCCACGGTGCGGCCAGCGGCGCCGTTCTGCGAGATGCTGAAAGTGATCTTGTCGTCGGCGTTGGCAAAATCGACCGCGGTGGTCTCGACCGTCGACGTACCGGTCGCGGCCTCGAACTGGTCGATATCGATGGTTTTGTCGAGAATGCCGGCATTGGCGGCGAAGAGGCGGATACTGACGATGTCGACCTTGATCGACCCGACGGCGAGCTTGCCACTGGCATCGCGCGACAGCGACGAAACGATTTCCTTCTGGGTGGTCGCGGCCGTGTTGCTGAGCCAATTCTGACCGGAGAACGAAGCCGAATCGGAAATCGTCTTCAGCTGTTCCTGCAGCGCGGTGATTTCCGACTGCACCTTGGACCTGTCGACGCCATCACTGGTCGCGGTCGTCAGCTTGGCCTTGATTTCGTTGAGCACGTCTTTAGCGGCGCTCAGGCCGGTATAGGCGGTGTCGACCGTGGCCGCGCCGATGCCGAGCGAGTCGGATACCGCCGACATGGCCTGGTTGTCCGAACGCATGCCGGTGGCGATCGACCAGTAGGCCGCGTTGTCCTTGGCTTCCGCCACACGAAGTCCGGTCGAGATCCGGTTCTGGGTGTCGTCCATCGCCATGTTCGTCTGCTGCAGCGTCTGCAGAGCCGTCATCGCTGCGACGTTGGTGTTGATACTCGTCATTCCATTACCCTTAATGGCGCAGTCGCCCTTCATGGGCTTTTTGCTAAATCAAGGTCCGCGTCATCATGTTCGGTACCGTCGCGGGTTAACCTAGGTTCTTAACGTTAACCAAGTGTGAAAATGCGTCCCGACCGGGTGTGTTTGGCGCGGCTAAAAAAACGAGCGGACCAACGATCCGACAAGCATGTTCCAACCGTCGATCAGGATGAAAAACAGGATCTTGAAGGGCAACGAGATGATCGTCGGCGGCAGCATCATCATGCCCATCGACATTGTCAGCGTGGCGACGATCATATCGATCACCAGGAATGGCAGCACGATGAGAAAGCCGATCTCGAAGCCGCGGCGCAGCTCGGAAATCATGAAGGCCGGTATCAGAACACGCAATGCGACGTCGCGCTCGTCGGCGGCCCCCTGCTCGGCCGGCTCGACCCGCGTGCGGCTGGTCGCGTCGGCAATGTCTCCGAATAGCGCCAAATCCGCGGGTCGCACCTGGGTCAGCATGAAGTCCTTGAACGGATCCGTGATCCGATAGAACGCGTCCTCCTCGCTGATCGAATTGTTCAACAACGGTTGCAGACCGTCGTTCCAGGCGCGGTCGAAGGTCGGTGCCATGACGAAAAAGGTCATGAACAGCGACAGGGATATCAGGATGAGGTTTGCCGGCGTCGTCTGCAGGCCAATTCCGGCGCGAAGGATCGACAGCGCGATGACGATACGCGTGAAGGAGGTGACCATCACCAGAAGCCCCGGCGCGACCGACAGAATCGTGACGATGCCGAACAATTGCACGATGCGGCCCGACGCGCTCGAATCCCCGGCAGGGATCAGAGCTGCCAGCCCGGATAGATCGGGGGTTTGCGCAAAGGCCGGCGTGGCGAAGAGAATGGCGAGAAGAAAGAGCAGCGGTCTCATTCGGCGACCATGGTCTGGATGAGATAGTCGATGACCGCCGGTGAGCGCAGGCGGGCCCGTTCGCGCAGGTCTTCGCGCAGATGAAGCAGTCCGCGCGTACCCTCGATCTGGGCAAGCTGGACCGAACGCAGGAATGCCAGCGTATCCGATTCGATCTCCGCGGCGAGGACATCGGCGTTGACGCTGCCATCGTCTTTCAGGACCAGCGAAGCCTCGATGCGAAGCCAGGTGCGCGGGGGCGCGTAGATGTTGGTGAGGATCGGCTTTAGCGGAATCAGGCGGAGCGGCGTCTCGTCATGCTCCGCCGTAGCCAGGTCGCTATCGCCCCTGTCGACCTCGTTTGCCGTTTCGACCGGCGGCGTGGCAGGCTCAGTTTTCTGCTCCGGCGATGCCCCGGACTTGCCGAGTATACTGCCGAGGAAGGCTCCGCCACCGCCCGCGACGAGAGTCAGAATCACCACCACCACGACGGTCGGAATCAGTCCGTCACCCTTCATGGCGCTGTCTTGTTTTTGCCGGAAGTGCCGATCTCGACCATGCGACGACCCCTCTCCACTCACGCGTCGGCGGCAGCGCCCTCATGGCGATGCCTTTGCCGACGACCGAGCGATATCGGGTCTGGCTGTCGCGAGACTTGCGGGGGTACAGCCGCCGGTTGCCCGGGCCGATCCGCGGCTTTGCCGGAAAGGCGACAGGCCTCAGTAAGGCGCGACGATATCGTAGATCTGCTGGCCCCAACCGGGCTGTTGAACCTCGGTAATGCGGCCGCGGCCGCCATAGGAAATCCGCGCCTCGGCGATCTTGTCATATTCGATGGTGTTGTTCGCCAGGATGTCGCGGGGCCGGATGATGCCGGCGATGGACAGCACCCTGACCTCGAAATTGACCCGCATTTCCTGTTGGCCGCTGATGAACAAATTGCCGTTCGGCAGCTTCTGGCCGACCACGGCCGCGACCGACAGATCGATGTCCTCGGACCGCTTGATCCTGCCCTTGCCAGCCATGTCGGACTTGCCGTTGGCGCCCAGTGTCGCCCCAACGGTCGGCAGTGTGTATTGGCCGAAAGTTCCAGCCAGATCGAGCCCGGAGTCGATGCCGGACTTGCGCGAACGCTCCGAATTGTTGTCGAGCGATGCCTGGTCGCGGATCTGGATTTTCACCGTGACGATATCGCCAACGCCGAGGGCGCGCGGATCCTGGTAGAAGTCGGCACGCTCGTCGCTCCACAACGAATGCGGTGTGCGCGGTCCGGCGGCCGGGAACGCGGCCGGCTGGGCGACGATCGGCGGATTCTCATAGAGCCCGGCGCCAACCGGCGACAGGGCCGGCTCGCGAAACGCGTCCTCGCGCGTCGTCGAGCAGCCGGCCAGGGCGGCGAGCGCAATAACGGCCAAAGCTCTCACGATTTGCTCTCCGCGACCTGTTTCTCGTCCATCGAACCACCGGCGGAGGTCTTTTGAACGATCAAGTTGGTGATTTCGGCGGCGGTGGCTGGCGGCATCGCGCTGAGAATGTCGCTGGCCTGACGCGATTTCAGCCGGGCGATCAACGAGGCAGCGGAATCGCGGTCGATCTGAGCGAGTTGCGCGGCGGCAGCGTCAGCCTTCATCTTGGCATAGATGTCGACGATGATCGTGGATGCGCCGTCGAGGAAGCGGTTTCGCTCCGCCAGCCATTCCTGATAATCCTTCCGCTTGGCTTCGAGGGCGTCGATCTGCTTGCCGATCTCGGTTTCGAGTTCGGTCAATTGCTTCTGCTCCAAAGCGTAGCGAGCGTCCTGGGCCTTGTCAGCGATATTGAGACAGTACTTCTCGACCTCACTGGCGGGCTTTTTGCGTTTGGCGACGTCACCGCTCTCGCCGATGATTCGGACTTCCTGAGGTGGGATTTCGGGCGCTCCAGCCGCATGCGCGAAGCCGATCGGCGCCAGAGCAGGGGCGAAAACGACGAGCCAGGCAGCGCGCCATCCCGTTCGCGTGAAAGTCTGAATCATCATTGCACCACGAGTTCGGCCTGTAAGGCACCAGCCGTCTTGATCCCCTGCAGGATCGCGATGATCCCCGTCGGCTTCAGCCCCATACCGTTGAGGCCGCGAACCACGGATTCCAGATCGGCGCCGCCGACGAAGGCGAAGGACCCGCCACTCTGCTGGGCGTCGACGATGGTTTCGGAGGTCACCACGGTCTGCCCCTTCGAGAAGGGCTCAGGCTGCGAGACGGCCGGCAGTTCGCTGACCCGGACGGTCAGATTGCCATGGGTCAGGGCGACGGTGGAGATCTGCACATCCCTGCCAATGACGACCGTGCCGGTCCGCTCATCGATAACGACCCGCGCCACCTGGTCGGGCTCGATCCTGAGATCACCGATCTCGGCGATGAAACGGGTGCTCGACACCTTCGCGGGCCGCTTGAGATGGATCGTACGGAAGTCCTCTTCCTGCGCGACGGCCGCGCCCCAGCGATTGACGGAATAGTTGTTGACGATGTCGACGACGCGGATCGCGGTCTTGAAATCCGGATTGAAAAGCTCGATCGCCAATCGGCCGTCATCGTTGAAGGCACCAGGCACCTCCCGTTCGACAAGCGCGCCGTTCGCGACCCGGCCAGTGGTTGGTACGCCCTGGGTCAGGCGTTCGCTGTCGCCCTGGGTGGAAAAACCGCTCACCGCAAGCGGGCCTTGTGCCACTGCGTAGATCTCACCATCAGCGCCATACAGCGGCGTCATCACCAGCGTACCCCCCATCAGCGACGAGGCGTCGCCGAGCGAGGACACGGTGACATCGATGCGCGAGCCGGTGCCGATAAAAGCCGGCAGTTCTGCGGTCACGATAACCGCCGCGACATTCTTGCTGCGCGAGGACTGGGACCGGATGTTGACGCCCATCCGATCGAGCATCGACTGCATCGACTGCTCGGTGAATGGCGCGTTGCGCATGGAATCGCCGGTCCCTTGAAGACCGATCACGAGACCGTAACCGACGAGTTGGTTGGCCCGCACGCCGCGAATATTGACGATGTCCTTGATGCGGACGGTGCCGGCCGCATCTGCCGGGTTCCCACGGACATGCTGGAGCTTTGCCACAGCCTGACCGCCGGCGCCGCTATAGTCGGCGGCCGACGTGCCCTGAAGGCTCGCGGCGATGAGGAGGACCCCGAGGAGCAGCCGAACGATCATCCGTGGATCCGAACGCTGCCGTCGGCTTCGACGATACCGGAGACGACGAGACCGCTGTCGGCGTTGCGCACGCGCACGATCTCGCCTTCGGCGGCCGAGCGCAGCGCCGTGCCGAGGCCGGTGATGATCAGCCCGCCTTCGCGGAAGACCATCGTCACGGCCGCGCCGGCCCGCACCAGGTCCGGGGTTTTGAGATCCGACAGAAGGATTGGCTTGCCCGGCAGAAGAGTGCGCCGTGCCACCTGCCCCGCGAGCATGTCGTCTTCGATGACGTAGAGCGTGATCTTTTCGTCCTTGACGATATAGGCCTTGTAGGAAATGCCCCGGTCCACAACGCTTTGACCCGGATAGACGACGGCCGCAGGAACCGGAAGGTCGAGCTCGGCCGCAAATCCCTGGATTGGAACAAGCAGTGCCGCAAACGCGGCGAGACCCGCGGCCACCAAAAGGCCGGATGACAGGGCTCGAGGGGTGGTTGCCATGAAGCTCATGGTCTAACGGAGTCCCTTGGTGACGACGCTTGCCATCTCGTCGGCCGCCGAAATCACCTTCGAATTCATTTCGTAAGCCCGCTGAGCGGAAATGAGCTGCGATATTTCCTTCACGGGATCGACGTTGGAATCCTCCAGATAGCCCTGATGAACCACCGCCATGCCCGGATCCCCCGGAACGCCCGCGGTCGGGCCGCCCGAAGCGAGGGTTTCCTTGAACAGGTTGCCGCCCTGTGCAGCCAATCCCGCGTCATTGGCAAAAGTCGCGATCGTCAACTGGCCTATCTCTTGCGCATCGGCCTGACCGTCCACCTGAGCGAAAACCTGTCCGCTCTCGTTGACGGTGATTTCGGTGGCGTTCTGCGGGACCGTGATGGCCGGTTCGACGCGATAACCGTCGAGCGTGACGAGTTGCCCCTCACCATTGGTGTTGAATGCGCCGTCGCGGGTATAGAGAATCTCGCCGCCAGGCCCTTCCAATTGGAACCAGCCGGCCCCGTTCAGGGCGAGATCGAGCTTGTTACCAGTCTGATTGAGCGTGCCCTGGAGATTGATGTTGCGGATTGCCGCGAGACGCACGCCGAGGCCCAGCTGGGCGCCTTCCGGCACCACACCCTGCCCGCCCCGCGCGGGAACGCCCTGCATCCGTTCCACCTGGTAGAGCAGATCGGTGAACTCGGCGCGCGCGCGCTTGAATCCGGTCGTGTTGATGTTCGCGATGTTATTGGCGATGACCTCAACGTTGGTCTGCTGGGCGTTCATGCCGGTGGCGGCGATTGCAAGGGCTCGCATCGGGTGGCTCCTTCAGGATGATGGACCGGCATTCCAATGTTCCTGGAGCGCCGGAAAAGCAGTATTCGCGAGGCGAATGACAGGGCCGGATCGCCTCAGATCGCCATGCGGGACAGTTCGAGATAGGCGCTGACGGCCTTGTCGCGGATGGAAACAGCCGTCTGGAGCGTCCGTTCGGCGGCCATGACGGATTCGACAACGGACTGCGTCGTCGCATTGCCGTTGATCCCCTTGATCGACGTTGCCTCGGCGGTCTTGACCGTGTTGACGGCTTCGCTCGCGATCTGCGACAGGACGGTGCCGAAATCGGCTCCAGCGGCCGCCTGAGCAGGTCCCGTTGGGGTGAATGTATTGCCGACCGCGCTGGTGCCGATGCTCGGAAAGGTTGCTCCGATGGATGGGATCATGGTCAGCTCCTCAGAAGGTCGATGGTCATGTTGATGATTTCGCGCGCCTGCTTCACCACCTGGATGTTGGCTTCGTAGGAGCGGTTCGCCTCGCGCATGTCCGCCATTTCGACGAGCATCCGTACATTCGGCATTTTCACGTAGCCCTCGGCGTTGGCCGCCGGGTTGCCCGGGTCATGCTCGAGGACGAAGGGGGTTTCGTCAGTCCCGATTCCGCCGACCCGGACCATTTCGGCACCGGTGACACGATCGAGCTCACCCTGGAAGGTGACCGTCTTGCGCTGATACGGATCGCTACCGGCTGTCGTCCCCGTGGTCTGGGCATTGGCGATGTTCTCGGAAACCACCCGCATGCGCGTGGACTGTGCCTGAAGGCCACTAGCGGCGATCCTGAGCGGGGCAAGAAGCGGATCGGACATCGGAGTTATCCCTTCACGGACATGACGAGCAGGCGGTGAAACGCCTTCACGACCGACGTATCGAGAGAATACGCCCGAGAAATCTCACCGGCCTTGAGCATCTCCTGCTCAAGGCTCACGGAATTGCCGGAATGGGTGACATCCCAAGGCGTTTCAGTGACGACATCCTGACTGTCGCTGGTACCGCCGAGCGAGGCCATATGCATGTTGCTGGAGCTCGCGAGATCGAGACGTGTCGAAGCCAGAACCTCGCTGAAGGACGCCAGGTCTTTGGCTTTGTAACCAGGCGTATTCGCATTGGCGACGTTTTCGGCCACCACCGTCTGGCGCGTGGCCAACCACGAGGTGCGCTGCGAAGCGATTCCAAAAAGATAGACCTGTTCCATGACATCTCGCGCCAATGCTCTTGAGACTCATGGTCTAGGAGGAAGCGCTTGTCCGAAGCTTGCCCTCACGGTGATAACCGGTTGAGAAGGAACGGACGAGACGGCGTAGAAAGGCTCAGGGGGCCAAGGCATCACCGTTGCGGAGCGCTTGCGTCCGATGAGCGCAAGACATCGTCAGACACGGCCGCGGCGGCCGACGAGCAGCTATGTCAGGCGTCGGGTGGGGAGATGGACTCTTGCAAATGTGCGCCGAGGATCGCCCGACGCAGTTCCTCGGTGCCGCCGTCAGCCATCTCACCGGCATCGTCGAACGCGATGTAGGTGATATCCACCGCCGCCGCAGAGGCGCCCAGCTCAAGCTGGAAATGGGCGGTGACGCCGGCATGTTTGAACTCGAGGGCGAGCGAGACAATCGGCACGCCGCCCCAGTTCAGACGCACGTCGCCGGAATTGGCAAAGCGCAGCACACCAGGCTTGAGATACAACTCCGCCGAGGAGGTGACGATATCCGCAATATTGCCATAGCGTTCGAGACGGAGGAAGGCGATGTAGTCGACCACGTCCACGAGACGAAGTTCGGCGACGACTTCCTTGATGCCATCGGCAAGCGCCCGCTCGCGAGACAAGGTGTTGTGTTTGCGGATATCGAGCATGACTATGCGGTAGCGACTCCGACCTTCGAACCCGTCCGGGAGTGGAGGAAATAGATGAGTTCGGCAATTGCCTTGAAGAATTGCGGCGGAATCATCTGATCGATTTCGACATGATCATACATAGACCTTGCCAATAGCTTGTCTTCTATCACCGGCACGTCGTTGGCCTCGGCGATTTCCCGGATCTTCAGGGCGACCAGGTCGGTGCCCTTGGCAACTACCATCGGCGCGCCACCGTCTTCGCGAACATATCGCAGCGCGATCGCGTAATGGGTGGGGTTGGCGATCACGAGCGTCGCGAAGGGCACGTCGGTCATCATGCGCCGGCGCACCCGGTCGCGGGCGATCTGGCGCTGCCGTCCCTTGACCATCGGATCGCCCTCGGCCTGTTTGTTTTCGTCCTTGATCTCCTGCTTCGACATCTTGAGGTCGCGCCGCCAATGGATGCGGCTCATGGCCAGATCGGCTGCGACGAGCACGATCGTCGCGATCGAGACGCCGGAGAGAAGCTTCATCGCCAGTTCGAGAATCAGTTCGGGCACCAGCACCGGATCTGCGAACATGGTGCGCATCATCGTCGGGAAACCCGACATGAGGAGCGTGCCGACGACGACGCCTATGGTGAGAAACTTGAACACAGACTTGCCGAACTCCGTCAGCCCACGCAGACCAAAAATCCGCTTGAACCCGGCCGACAGCGAAATATGCGACGCCTTTGGCCGAATTCGTTCGAAATTGATCTGCGGCGCGTTTTGGAGAACCGACGAGACGACGCCTCCGATGACGAAGAAGACGGCCGCGGGCAGAACGAACCGGGCGCCTTCAAGAGCCAGCATATGGAGGACGTGTAGGGCATCGGCACTCGTATTCAGATCCCATTGCAGGGGGTTTTCGAACGTCGTCTTGAGCACGAGAAGCAAATGGCCCGCACCGTCGCGGATCTGAAACGCGATAAAGGCCATTGCAGCGAGAAGCGACGCCAGAATCGGCGCCTCGCGCGAAACCGGAAGGTTACCCTTCTCGATCGCATCGTTGATCTTCTTCTCGGTCGGTTCTTCCGTTTTGGAGGATTTGTCCTCGCTATCCGACACGGTGGATTATACCCTCGAACCCATTGACGTTCAGTGAAGACTTGGCGGCGCTTCCCCCATGTCGCAGAATTCCTACCGTCCCCGCCTGCACCGCGCCGGCTGTCATTCCTCGTCCTCGGCATGCAGATTGAGCTTGCCTTCCCCCCATAGAGTAAGTCCAGTGGCCGCGATCTGCCGACGGGCTTTGTCAACCTCAGCGGGAGGAGGCTCGTCACTCCGAGAAAGTTCGGCCTCTACCATTCGCCGAGAACGCGAACTCATGCACGAGAGAATGGCCTCTTTGGTTTCTTCGTCGACACCGCCAAGGGCCAGGATGACAACCTCTGTTCCCGTCGCGTCCAGGAGAACCATTCGATCCCGCTTGGACAAGGTAACGACGTCTTCGAAGCTGAACAGAAGGTTCCGAAGCTTTTCAGCATCCTTCGGCTGCTTCACGACCAACATTTCGAGCAACTCATCGGCATGACCCTTGCTCATTCGGTTGACGATATCGGCAAGAACCGTGTGACTGCTGGCTTGGTCAGGACGATCGGAGGTGGCAAGATAGGAATGACGAAGGTGGTTCTCCAGCAGCCGTTGTACGGGCCGAGAAAGCGACTTCAGAGACAAAACCCGCCGCATTACCTCATTGCGGAACGCCGGCTCGAATTCTTGGGCGATCATCGCCGCGGTCTCTGCCCTGATCTTCGACAATAGGACGGCGACAACATGAGGGTGTTCCCTCGCCAGTTTCGGCGCCAGCATCTCGTGCTGCAGATTCGCCACTGCGTCCCAAACACTACGCGTCTCGCGATCGGGTTCTTTCCCCGAACCGTCGAAGTCGTCGACCGAGAAGATGGACTCGAACTCCTCCGCCGACAGCGCGTTCTGGAGAAGTTCTGTCATTTGCTCGCCCGGACCATTTAAACCCGGCGATTTCTTGAAGGCCTCTTGGAAGTGATCGACCAATTCGTCGATTTGGTCCGGTGTAATCGAAGCAAGACCAGCCGCACTTTCCTTTAACAGTTTGATCTCGTCGGTCGTGAAGTGCTTCAAAACCCGGGAGGCCCCAGCGCTGCCCAAGGCAATCAACACGATAGCCGCACGAGCGCGGCTACTCGCTGGCAGCTCCGAGTTTTCGTCCTGATAGGTGGCAACCATCGACATCGTGGATCAAGCGGCCCGCGGTTTTTTCGACGGAAGGCGAGCACCTGGCTTCGCAACTTCGGTCAAGGTCACTCCGAAACGCTGGTCCTCGTTGTCGAGTACGACAATCTCACCGCGAGCCACAACGCGACCGTTCACGATCACATCAACCGGATCGCCGACTTTCGTATCGAGTTTAACGATTGCGCCACGGCCAAGATTAAGGATGTCGGCGACGGTCATCGTTGTTGAACCGAGAACGACATGCATCGTCACCGGTACGTCCATGACAAGATCAAGATCGAGCCGATCATCCTGGCCCGTCGGCCCTACTGCTGAGTCTTCATTCTCGGTTGCAGTATCGTTGTCTTCAGTCATGGTGCGATCCATCTTACGCTTTGACGGGCCGCTTCATGCGGCGCGAATTCGCCTAGCCCAACCCATCAACGGGTTAGCGGGCCAGACTGGCGTGAAGCCTGTGTATCGTCGTTTCAAGACCTTCTGCATCCGAGGCCGCCGAGACTGCACGATCATGACAAGATTCACACCGGGCCCTGTTATGGTCTGCCCTTGAAATCAGCAATTCGAGGCGGTGGATCGTCTCTTTCGCTTCGACAACTTGCGCCTCCAGCGAGCGCAGTGTCTGGACACCCTCATGTTTCAGCACGACGACGGCATCCGCGGCTCTCGTGATAGCGTGATTGGCTTCTGTCAGCGCGGCGCCGAGGCCGCTTTCCGATGCCCGCAATGCTCGGAGCTCCTGATACATGCGGCCGCTTCTAAGTGCGGTGACGACGAGCGCCACCATTAGCACGATGTCAGTCAGAAAGGATGTCATCGATAAACTCCTCGGCAGGGTCCACCCGCTCTTCTATCCGCAGGACGTAGTCTACCCCTGAACGCCCCATCCGGGCGCGCAAGAGGGCCCTACCCTCACATTCCACAGCGATTAGGCTGGCGGCGTTGATTTCCAATTCGATCGTTTCTCCCACTTTGAATCCCGCAATCCTTCTCAGCGGAATCTTCTTCTTAGCGAGAACCGCGTCCAGACGAAGATCGCTTTGGGCGAAGCTGGCCTTGATGCCTGCGGACCAATTTTCGTCGCGATCGAGTTTGACGACGTCAGGCAGTTCGCGGAGGAAGCGTCGGTGTGGAGCGAAGAAGCTGCTCGGCAGCCCAAAGGTGATGGTCGTCGTAAGAGTGCCAACGCGCAACTCGAACCGGAACAGGACAAACCGGTCGCCGGGGTCGCCAAGCTGCTCGGCAAGTTCGGACGGATCGATCAGATTGCTCGCCGAAAGGCGGAATTCGGCAATATCATTGAAGACCGGGTCGGCAGCTTCCGCAATCGTCGTTAAGGCCAGTTTGACAACGCCGCGGTCGAGGTCAGTCGGTTTTCGGGGCTGATCATCCGAGGTCGAAGGCTCTGCCGCGAAGAGGGCGGCGATCAGGGCTTCGACACCGGAATTGTTGAGAGTGACGTAGCCGGGGTGCCGAAAGCGCGAGGAGCTCAATACCGCATAGAGCGAATTGCTTGCGGTATCGGCATCCAAGTCAGGTGCGAAATCTGCTTCGATATCGTGCAAGGTGAAATCGAAAGAAGTACCCGCGAGCGCCGTCATCCGAGCGGTGGCCGCGGTTGCCCATGCCTCGGCCAAGTGCCTGAGACGCGGCAGTTGTCCCGGTTCGAACTCGGCGGCAGCGCGAAGCCGGTCCCCTACGTCTTCAGCATCGGATAATAAACGGGGCTCACTCATGGACTACGCCGCCGATCCGCCGCCGATGGTTTCATTTTCGACCTGGTCGATGGTCGGACGGTCATATGAAGAGATCGTTTTGCGTCCATATTCGAGGGCTACCTGCGGCATCGCTCCATTCATATAGGCGATAAGCGTCGATTTCACGATGGTGAACATCCGACACTTCTTGTCGCGCACCCCTTTTACCTTGTTGGCGATCGGGCCGACCACACCGTAGGAAAAGAAGATGCCGGCAAAGGTTCCGACCAATGCCGCGCCAATCAGGCCGCCGAGAATTTCGGGGGACTGGTCCAGAGCGCCCATGGCCTTGATCACGCCCAAGACAGCGGCGACGATCCCGAGCGCGGGTAGTCCGTCCGCCATGTCCTGCAGCGCGTGCTTGGGCTTCATCTCATCGTAGGTGATGGTCTGGATTTCCTCCTCCATCAACGATTCGATCTCGTGCGGCCGGGCATTGCCGATGATGATCAGCCGGCAATAGTCGCAAATGAAGCTGGTCATGGGATCGTCTTTCAGGACATCCGGATAGGCCTGGAAAATCGTCGATTCCTTCGGATCGTCAATGTGCGCCTCGACCTCGCTGCGCGATTTCGAGCGCATCTCGCGCATCAGCTGATGCAAGAGCCCGAGGACGTTCAAATAGTCATTCGGCTTCGGAACCTTGTTCTTGAAAGCCTCCATGACCGCCTTGCCGGTATCCTTCACGACCTTGGTCGGATTGGCGACGAGGAAGGTCCCGATCGATGAGCCCAGAATGATGACGTATTCGAATGGCTGGACGAGAACCATCAATTTCCCGCCCATCGCGACGAAGCCACCGAACAGGGCTCCAAACGTCACGACCAGCCCAAGCAGAATACCCATGCGGGCCCCCGATTTCTTAATTTTCGAGTGTCACCGGTAGGTAGGCCCGCTTGTGCGAGCCTTGCCGAAGGGTCTGCGCGGTCGCGAAAACCCGTTCGGTTCTGCCGAACAGGCTGGCGCAAGCAAGCTGCCCGATTTTCGGACCACTTGAAATAAGTTTACCGGAGGACGCGACCATGCTGGGCGCAACGACCAGTTTCGAACTCATACGTCGCGACCTTCCGGCCGCTCTCGATCGCACGGCGAAGCAACCGACGGTCGAACGCGCGACCGAACGCTATCTGGAGGCCATCTCCTCGATCAAGACGGTCGAGGACTTCCTCTCCAACGATCGCGTCTACAATTATGCCATGAAGGCCTTTGGGCTCGAAGACATGACCTACGCCAAGGCGTTCATGCGCAAGGTCCTGGTCGAAGGCATCGACGACAAGGAGAGCTTTGCCAACAAGCTGACCGACAATCGCTACAAGGACTTCGCCGAAACCTTCAATTTCGCGCGCTACGACAAGACCGCCATGGCCTTCGACCGAGCCCAGCAGGGCGTCGTCGACAAATATGTTCGCCAGACGCTTGAGGAAGACACCGGAACCCAGAGCGAAGGCGCGCGGCTCGCTCTGTATTTCGAACGCGCCGCCCCGACGATCACCACGACGTTTTCCATCCTCGCCGACAGCGCTTTGATGAAGGTCGTCCAAGTCGCCTTCGGCATTCCCCCCGAGATCGGCGCGCTCGATATCGACAAACAGGCGGCGATCTATGAACAGCGGCTGGACATCGAGGATTTGAAGGATCCCGAGAAACTGCAGAAGCTGCTGACGCGCTTCACCGCGATCTACGACACGACAGAAACCTCGGCACAAGCGGCCAATCCTGCCCTTGCGCTCTTCGGATCGCCGAGCGCCGGCATCGACGGCAACCTGCTGCTCACACTCCAGTCGTACCGCAGCGGAGGCTTCTGACCTTGCAGACCGCACTTCCCGTCGCCCTGTCCGCGCAACTCGCCCTCGAGAAGCGGCTGGACACGATCGCGCACAATGTCGCCAATGCCCGCACCGCCGGCTTTCGGGCCGAAGAAATCAAGTTCGAGGCGCTGATCTCCCGGGCCGGACCGGACCCTGTCGCCTTCGCCTCCGAGGGCACGACGTATCTGTCGACCCGTGCAGGGGAAATGACCCAAACCGGCAATACGCTCGACATGGCGGTCTCCGGCGATGCGTTCTTCGCCATCCAGGGCCCCAACGGCCCGGTCTATACGCGCGACGGACGAATGCGGATCAGCGCCGAAGGGACGGTCGAAACACTCAACGGCTACCCGATCCTCGACGTTGGTGCCGCACCGTTACAGGTCGATCCGAACGCCGGACCGATCGCGATCGCGCGCGATGGCATGATCACGCAGAACGGCGGCCAGATCGGCGCGGTCGGGCTGTTCGCCATGCCGCGGAACGCCAACCTGACGCGGTTCGAGAACTCCGGCGTCATCCCTGACCAGGCCGCGGTTCCCCTTGTCGACTTCGGCGATGTCGGCGTCATGCAGGGCTTCGTCGAAGGCTCCAACGTCAATCCGGTCCTGGAGATCAGTCGCCTCATCGCCCTGCAGCGCGCTTTCGAAAGTGCCTCCAATCTCGTCCAGACCTCCGAGCGCACGCTCGACGATGCGGTCAAGAATCTCGGTAACATGTCGTGACGGCATTCGCGGAAAGCAGCTACAAGATCCCGCCACTCGAGGAGGAGCGCCTCGCGATCTCGGGACACATCGTCGACGTGTCGCCCCAGGCCTTCAAGGTGGCGGGTCTGTCGCCCTTCGTGCGGCTCGGCGACTGCGTCGCCTGTCCCGGCCCAAACGGTGAGGAAATCGGCGAGGTAGTCCGCATCGAGGCGGACAGCCTGACCATCAAGCCCTTCGGCAGCCGCTTCAACCGTGGAGTCAAGGCGCCCGCAAGGCGGATCGGTCCGCTGACGGTCGCGCCGTCGGAGCGCTGGAAGGGGCGGGTCGTGAACGCGTTCGGCATGCCCTGCGACGGGGCGGGGCCGCTGGCCGCCGGCGACGAGGATCGCCTGGCCGATGCCGCGCCGCCACCGGCGCTGCGACGCGGCCGTGTCGGCGGCTCGGTGCCGACCGGGGTGCATGCGATTGATATCTTTACCCCGCTGGTCAAAGGGCAGCGCATCGGCATCTTCGCCGGCTCCGGCGTCGGCAAGTCGACGCTGATGGGTATGCTGGCGCGCGCGCAAGGCTTCGACACCGTGGTCGTCGCTCTCGTCGGCGAGCGCGGCCGCGAAGTGCGCGAATTTCTCGAAGAGACGATGGGCGGCGACTTGCAAAAGCTCGTCACTGTGGTCGCGACGGGAGACGAGAGCCCGATGATGCGGCGGCTCGCGCCACGCACAGCGACATCGGTCGCCGAGTATTTTCGTGACCGTGGCGAAAACGTCCTGCTCATCGTCGATAGCGTAACCCGCCTCGCCCATGCCGCCCGCGACGTGGCGCTCGCGGCCGGCGAACCACCGGTCGCGCGCGGCTATCCGCCCAGCGTCTTTTCCGAGTTGCCGCGGCTTCTCGAGCGCGCCGGCCCCGGCCTCGATGGCTCCGGGACGATCACCGGCATTTTCTCCGTTCTGGTCGACGGCGACGATCACAATGATCCGATCGCCGACGCCATCCGGGGCACGCTCGACGGCCATATCGTTCTCGACAGGGCGATCGCCGAGCAGGGCCGGTTTCCAGCGGTGGACGTGCTGAAATCGATCTCGCGCCTCGCCGACCGGGTCTGGGACGAGCAGCAGCGCGAGCTCGTCACGCGCCTGCGCAGCATGATCTCGCGATACGAGGACACGCGCGATCTGCGTTTGCTCGGGGGCTATCAGCGCGGCAACGACGAGACCCTGGATCAGGCCGTCGACCTCGTTCCGCATGTTTACGACTATATGATCCAGCACCCCGGAGCCGTCACGAACGTCGAGCCCTTTGCCGAGCTCAGCGCACGGCTGAAGAAGAGCTTTGCCGCCGCGCGGGGGCCGGCCAAGGCGTAACGTTCAGTCGCAACTGAACAATTTCTTCTGTTCAGTCTTGACTGAACGACGGGCCACTCGTATTTGCGATCGATGAATATCGCTATCAATCAAGATCTGGTCTGCGCCTGCCCGCAGGACCTTTGCCGCGCCCGCTTCATCGACCGGATGGGCGATCACCTGGAAGCGGAGGGCATGCCGCGCATCGCCGGACGGCTATTCGGGCTGATGATCCTGGAGCCGGGCGTTGTCAGCTTCAGCGACCTTGCGGCGCGGCTCTGTGTCAGCCGGGCCTCGATCTCGACCAATGCCCGCCTGCTCGAAAGCAAGGGGCTCATCGTCAAGGTTCAGGTCGAGGGGGAGCGGCAGGATTTCTTCCGTCTCGCCGACCGGCCCTACGTCAACATGATCCGCGGCGTGGCCCATCGGATGGAAGAGACGCAAGCCAGCATCATCGCGGCGGAGGCCGACCTGTCGCCCGACGCGACAGCCGAGCGTCAGCGCCTCGAGCAGGCCCGCGCGTTTTTCGAAACCGCTGTCGCCTCGCTCAATGACCTCGCGGCCAAGCTGTGCCAGCTCGATGAAGAAGGGCGGGGCAAGCAATGAATCCGCACGACACAGGTCCCTCCCCCGTCGCTGAATCGGAGCCGGCGCCGAAGGAGCGCAAGTCACGCGCCGGCTGGCTGGCGGCTTTATTTGTCCTCGCCCTCGTCGGCTGGATGGGCTCGGGCTATTATTATCCCGACCAGGATCAAGCTGTCGAAGCGACGAAATCCAAGACCCGCGAACCCTTCAAGGTCGAGGCATTCGCCTCCCGCGCCAAGCCGGTGGTGGAGTTCGTCGCAGCGGAGGGTCAGGTTCTACCTGACCGCACGACGCCGGTTCGCGCTAAAGTGGGCGGCACGGTCGAGGCCATCGCGGTCAAGAAAGGCGACTTTCTCGAGGAAGGCGCGCTGATCGCCAAGATCGCCCTCGCCGACCGCGAGGCGCAGCGCATCCAGGCCGAGGCCGAACTTGCCCGCCGCCAGGGCGAATTCGACCGCGTGTCGGGGTTGGCCAAGCGCGGCTATACGACTGCGGCCCAGGTGGAGGAAGCGCAGGCCGAGTTGGCCAAGGCGCGAGCGTCGCTGGCCGCGATCGAAAAGACCACCGGCGACACCGAGATCCGCGCGCCGATCACCGGCACTCTCGACCGGTTCGATCTGGATCTCGGCGAGTTCGTTGCCGCGAGCGCGGAGGTCGGCATCCAGATCGACAACGATCCGCTGACTGTCGATGTCGAGATCGCCCAGCAAAATGTCGCGCGCGTGCGTACCGGACAGTCCGCCTCGGTGACCTTCATCACCGGGGAAACCCGTCAGGGCACTGTCCGCTATATCGCCGCGAACGCCAGTTCCGCTACCCGAACCTTCCCGGTCGAGATCACCGTGCCCAATCCCAAACGCGACATTCCCGCCGGCATCTCGGCGCAGGTGCGTATTCCCGTCGGGGAGGTCCCCGCGCATTTCCTGTCCGCGGCCGTTCTGGCACTCGGGTCGGACGGCACGCTCGGCGTCAAGGCCGTCAATGCCGAGAACAAGGTCACCTTCCACCCGATCGAACTCGTTCGCGCGGAAACGACCGGGCTATGGGTCGCCGGACTTCCCGAGACTCTGCGGATCATTACCGTCGGCCAGGGTTTTGTTTCCGAAGGTGAAGACGTCCGCGTGATCGAGGCAAAACCCGGTGACGCGCGCGGTGAGCCGTCGAATCCGGCGATCACGCCTCCCGAAGCCGAGTCTGTGGCGGCGGGCGACGGCATTCTGGACAATGTGCCGACAGCCGAGGGTCCGGAGACAGCGACTGGAAGCGTGCGCACGGCCACTTCTCCTTCGACGCAAAACACAGTTGAGACTGCGGCACTGACCGAGCCGTCCGATCCGAGCGACCCAAAAGCCAGGCGCCCCGGCGAAGAACCGTCGATCCAGCTCTTGCAAAGACGGCTTCGCAGCTTGGGCTACGAACCGGGACCGATCGACGGCCTGCTGGGGGACGCGACCCGCGAAGCGATCAAGAAGTTCCAGCGCGACAATGATCTCGACGTCACCGGTGAGATCACGGCAACACTGGCGAGCGCCCTGTTCGCGACGGACACGGCCGGGGGGCGCTGATGAACGCCCTCATCGAAGCGGGCTTCGACCGCTCGCGCACCGTTCTGCTCATCCTCGCACTGATCCTCGTCGCCGGAGTTATCGGCTACCAGGCCATCCCGAAGGAATCCTCCCCCGACATCCCGATCCCGGTGATGTACGTGACTGCCACACTGGAGGGCATCTCGCCGGAGGACAGCGAGCGGCTTCTGGTCAGGCCCCTGGAGACTGAGCTGTCGTCACTGTCGGGCCTCGACGAAATGGAATCCCACGCCGCGGAAGGCTACGCTTCCGTGCAGCTGAAATTCGAGGCGGGCTTCGACGCGGACGAAGCCCTGACCGACGTCAAGGATGCCGTCGATCGGGCGAAGCCGAACCTTCCCGCCGAAGTCGATGAGCCGAAGGTCAACGAGGTCAACACCTCGCTTTTTCCGATTCTAACCGTGGTTCTGTCCGGACCGATCCCCGAGCGCTCGCTGGTCAATATCGCCAATGCCCTCAGCGACGACCTCGAAGCGCTGTCGGGCGTCCTCGAAGTCGATATCGGCGGCGACCGCGACGAGCTGATGGAAGTGCTGATCGAGCCGACGGTCTTCGAGACCTACAATTTGTCCTTCGACGAACTGGTCAGCCAAATCAGCCGCAACAACCGCCTGATCGCGGCCGGAGCCCTCGACACCGGCGCAGGCCGGATCGTCCTCAAGGTGCCCGGTCTGATCGAGGACATTCGCGACGTGCTGGACATGCCGGTCAAGGTCGACGGCTCCACCGTGCTGACCTTCAAGGATGTCGCCATCGCGCGGCGGACCTTCGAGGATCCCGACGGCTTCGCGCGGATCGACGGCGAACCCTCGCTCGCGCTCGAAATCAAGAAGCGGTCCGGAGCCAACATCATCGAAACGGTCGACGCCGTCCGCGCGGTCGTCGACCGGCACAAGGCGACTTGGCCGGACACGGTCGGCGTCGAGTATCTGCAGGACGAGTCCGCGCAGGTGAAAACGATGCTCGGCGATCTCGAGAACAACGTTATCTCGGCGATCATCCTCGTCATGATCGTGATTGTCGCGACGCTGGGCCTTCGCAGCTCCATTCTCGTCGGGCTGTCGATTCCCGGCTCGTTCCTTGCCGGGATCACGATCCTGTGGGCGTTCGGCTTCACGATGAACATCGTCGTCCTGTTTTCGCTGATCCTGGTGGTCGGCATGCTCGTCGATGGCGCGATCGTGACGACGGAACTTGCCGACCGCAGGCTTCTGGAAGGCGCCTCGCCGCGCGATGCCTATCGACATGCGGCGCAGCGGATGGCCTGGCCGATCATCGCCTCGACCGTAACGACCCTCGTCGTGTTCACGCCGCTGCTGTTTTGGCCGGGCCTTGTCGGCGAGTTCATGAAGTTCCTTCCGCTCACCGTGCTGATCACGCTGACGGCGTCGCTGTTCATGGCGCTTGTGTTCATTCCGGTTCTCGGCGGGCTGATCGGCAAGGCGCAGCCGATGCCGGCAAAGCAGCGGCGCGAATTGGAGGCGGCGGAGAACGGCGATCTGTCGCTGATCGGAGGGCTCACGGGCGTTTATCTGCGCATCCTGCGGAGCGCCGTCAAAGGTCCATTTGCCACATTGGTCATCGCCTTGACGCTGCTCGTCGGCGCTATTTACGGCTTTTCCCAATACGGCAAGGGCGTCGAATTCTTCCCCGCGATCGAGCCGGAATTCGCGCAGGTCCAGATCCGCGCCCGGGACAATTTCTCGATCTTCGAAAAGGACGCACTCGTGCGCCGGGTCGAGGAGCGCCTGCTTGGCATGGACGAGGTCGAGACCGTCTATGCCCGCACACTTGGCGAAAGCGGCTCGCGTCAGCTCGGAGCCGACGTCATCGGCACGATACAGCTGGAACTGGATGAATGGGACACCCGGCGCAAGGCGGTGCTGATCTTCGACGACATTCGAGCGCGCGTGGCCGACATTCCCGGCATCACCATCCAGGTTCAGCAGGAGCAGAACGGTCCGGCCGGTGGCAAGCCGATCAACGTCAAGCTGCGCGGATCCGATCTGAATTCCCTGGCCAATGGCGTCGTCACGCTCAGGGGCCTGATGGAGGACATCGGCGGATTCGAGAACGTCACCGATACGCGTTCGCCGCCGGGCGTCGAATGGCAGTTGCAGGTGAACCGCGAGGAAGCCGCGCGCTACGGCGCCGACGTGTCGCTTCTCGGCCAGGCAGTGCGGCTTCTGACCGCCGGCATCGAGGTCTCGGACTACAGGCCCGACGATGCGGGCGGCGACGGCGAAGTGCCGATCCGCGTCCGCTTTCCGGCGGGCGACCGGACTCTGGAACGGCTGGAGGGGCTGCGTATTCCGACGGCGCGTGGGCTGGTGCCGATCCGCAATTTCGTCTCCTTCCAGCCAGCACCGAAGGTCGGCACGATCATCCGGATCGACCAACGCCGCGTCATGGCGGTGGAAGCGGATGTCGCGAAAGGCGTTCTCGCCAACGACCAGATCGTCAAACTGCGTGCCGCGCTCGACAAGGCCGATCTTCCCGCCGGGGTCGACTACAGTTTCGGCGGCGAGGCCAAGGACCAGGCCGAAGCGGCCACTTTCCTCACGGGAGCGGCCTCGGCGGCGATCTTCCTGATGTTCGTCGTCCTGGTCACCCAGTTCAACTCGATCTACCAGGCGTTCCTGGTGATGAGCGCAATCGTGTTCTCGACGGCGGGCGTCTTCTACGGCCTGCTGATCACCGGCAGGCCCTTTGGCATCGTCATGGGCGGCATCGGCGTAATCGCGCTCGCTGGCATCGTCGTCAATAATAACATCGTCCTGATCGACACCTACAACGTGTTGCGCAGATCGGGTCAGCCGCCGCTGGAGGCGATCCTGCGCACCGGCGCGCAACGCCTGCGCCCGGTATTTCTCACCTCGGTCACCACCGTTCTCGGGCTCGTGCCGATGGTTGTCGGCGCCAATATCGACTTCATCCGCCGCCAGATCCAGTTCGGTGCCCCCTCCACGCAATGGTGGACGGAACTGTCCAGCGCCATCGCGGGCGGCCTCACCTTCGCGACCATCCTAACACTGGTGCTGACCCCCGCCCTGTTGATGCTCGGCGAAAGCATTACCGCGTGGGAAAAGCGGCGGCGCGGCCTCGATGCGCCGAGTCCGCTGCGCGGCGATCCGCTGGCCGGCCACGGGTCTTTCGAGCCGCGACCGGACGCCACGGCTCCGGCCGAGTAATCAGTAGAGCCAGCGCACCATCACCAGCGTGATCGCCGGAAACATCGTCAGGATGATCGTCCTGACGATGTCGGCGGCGACGAAGGGCGCAGCCCCCTGAAACGTCCGGATCATCGGCACGTCCTTGGCCATCGAGTTGATGACGAAGAGGTTCAGCCCGACGGGCGGCGTGATCAGCCCCACCTCGACGACGATCAGGATGAGGATGCCGAACCAGATGGCGAATTCGTCCGGCGGCAGGCCGAAGTCGAGACCAGTGACGATCGGAAAGAAGATCGGCACGGTGAGGAGGATCATCGACAGCGAATCCATGACGCAGCCGAAGATGAGATAGGTCAAAAGGATGATCGTCATCACCAGCCAGGGCGAGAGCCCCTGTCCCACTACCCAGGCGGCCGATTCCTGCGGCAACTGGCTGAGGGCGAGGAACGAATTATAGACGCCGGCACCCAGAATGATGAAGAAAATCATTGCAGTAGAGACGGCTGTTTCCACAAAACTTTCAGATAAGGCTTCCCTCGTCAGCCCGCCATTGAGGAAGGCGATGAGGCCGGTTCCCGCCGCGCCTACCGCAGCGCCCTCGGTCGGCGTGAACCAGCCGAAATAGATGCCGAAGACGACCAGTAAAAAGACGATGAGCACCGGCCAGACGTCCCGGGTCAGGCGCAGCCGCTCGCCCCGAGACGCCTTCGCCCGCGTGCCGCCGGAATTGGGCTTCAGCCGAACATAGATCGCGATGGTGATCATGTAGCCGATCATCGCCAGCAAGCCGGGGATGAAGGCGGCGAGAAACAGCTTGGCGATGTTCTGCTCGGTCAGGATCGCATAGATCACCAGAATGACCGAGGGCGGGATCAGGATGCCGAGGGTGCCGCCGGCGGCGAGCGTCCCGGTGGCCAGGCCGCCATCGTAGCCGTAGCGCTTGAGTTCGGGCAGCGCGACCTTGCCCATGGTCGCGGCGGTGGCGATCGACGAGCCGCAAATCGCGCCGAACCCGGCGCAGGCGCCGATCGCTGCCATGGCGACGCCGCCCTTGCGATGACCCAGCCAGGCATTGGCGGCGCCGAACAGCGATTGCGACATGCCGCCCTTGGCGGCGAACTGGCCCATCAGCAGGAACAGCGGAATGATCGACAGCGAGTAGCTCGAAAAAGTGGTGAAGGTCAGCGATTTCAACTGTGCGAGGATTGGCGTCGGCCGGCCGAGGACGAGCCAGTTGCCGACGAAGCCGCAAACCAGCATGGCCAGCCCGATCGGCATCCGCAGGAAGATGAGCACCAAGAGAACGGGGAAGGACAGCAGCGCGAGTTCGAGATTGGACAAGGGGTTACGCTCGGGTCTTCTGGAGAAGAATCAAGCATACGTGCACCGAGCGCCACACGGTCACGAGGCAGGCGAGCAGGAAGACCGCGGCGCCGACAAGCGAGAGCGCATAGCCCCACCAGACCGGAATCGCCAGAATGAAGCTCTCCTCTCCCGTCCGCATCTTGTCCTGGAGCCCGGCCAGAAGCCGCCAGAGAATGATGGCGGAGGCGCCGGTCATCAGCGCATTGCCCGCGAGGTCGGTGATCGCAACGCCGCGCCGCCCCATCGCTCCGGCGAAGAGATCCACCGTCACGTGGCCGCGCTTCAACTGGCACAGAGGCAGAAAGAGAAACACCGCGACGCCGGACGCGATCTCGACCATTTCGAAATCGCCGGGCACGGGTCCGAAGCCGAAACCGAGAGTGAGAAGCGCTCGCCCCGCGATCGAAACGCAGGTCAAAACGATGATGAAGACGAGGCAGAAGCCGCCGGCATAGGCGAGCAGCGTCGCCGCCGCGTCGACGCCGCGGCCAAGGCGGCCGGACCCGTCGTCAAATCCTGCGGCATCGCTCAAAACCGGTTCACCATTGCATGCGGGATAAATCGTCCAGACGAGGCGCGGCGGCGCATACTCTGTCGCACCGCCGACCCAATGGTCCTATTTCTTTTCGGGCTCAGCGGCAGTATCCGGCTCAGCGGCCGCCGGGGTGGCCGTAGCCGCGCCCGCGCCCGCCGCACCTTCTCCGGTGTATTGGTCGATCAGCGCCTCGGCGTCGTCGAGAAGCTGCTGACGCCCCTCCCCTTGCGCCACCCACTCCGCGATAACCGCCTGCGAGGCGTCCTTGAAGCGCGCGGTCTCGGCCTCGTCGAGGGTAACGACGGTATTGCCGGCATCGCGCGCCTTTGCCTCGCCGACCTTATCGCTGGCCTGCATCGCCTTGCCGGCCATTTCCGCCAACTTCATCCCGGAATTGTCGTCGATGATGGCCTTCAAATCGTCGGGCAGGTTTTCGTAGCTGTCCTTGTTCATGACGATGGCGAAGGTCTGGGTGTACATGCCGTTGTCGCCGGAAAAGCCGGTGTGGTTTTTCACCAGTTCGGCGATCCGCAACGGCAGCGTCACCTCCCAGGGGATCGTCGCGCCGTCGATCACGCCCTTGGAGAGCGATTCAGGAACCGCGGGCACCGGCATGCCGACCGGCGTCGCGCCGAGTTTTTCCAGAAGCTGGTTGATGATCCGCGAGCCTCCGCGAATCTTCATGCTGTTCAGGTCCTCCAGCTTGTTGATCGTCTCCTTGGTGTGAAACAGCCCCGGCCCATGGGTATGAACGGCGAGAAGGTGGACGTCCTCGAATTCGTCCATCGCGTTCTTTTCCACGAACGCTTGGAACGCCTTCGAGGTCGAGACCGCATCGGTCATGATGAAGGGCAGTTCGAAGGTCTCGGACTTCGGAAAGCGGCCCGGCGTATAGCCCAGCACCGTCCAGATGACGTCGGCGACGCCGTCCCGCGCTTGATCGAAGAGTTCGGGCGGCGAGCCGCCGAGCTGCATCGAGGGATAGAACTCGACCTTGATTCGCCCGTCGGATTCCGCCTCTACCTTTTCGGCCCACGGCTTCAGCACCTTGTCCGGAATGGTGGCCTGCGCCGGCAGGAACTGATGCACCCGCAGGGTCACCTCTTGCGCGAGCGTGGCACCCATCATGGCGGCAAGCGCGGCACCCGCGAGCGACAGCCTGGTCAATGTTTTCAGCATGCGATCCTCCCAGGTCGGGCCCTGGGACCCCAACCAATTCCTGCGGCGGACATAGCAGCCGTAAGGTCGGCACTCGTCAACCCCGACCGAGAGGTCGTGCGGCGCTGACCGTGCCCTTGAGCTTTCAAAGCGCATTGCCCGCACGCCATGAAAAAAGGCCGGAGCAACGCCCCGGCCTTCGTTAAATGAAGGGGCCTGCTGCGCCCTTACTGCAAGTCCTTCATCTTGTCGGTCACGACGCTCGACCAGGCGCCTTCCGGTTGCTTGGTGATGACCGGGTCCGAGCCGCCGCCCATCAGCACCTCGACCGTCGTGTCGGCGGAGGCTGTGTCGAGTGTGCCGTCCGAGCCGTCGACCAGCTTGTTGATCTCGCCGACCATGCGCTTCTGGTGCTCTTCAGTCTGGGCGCCGGTCATGTCGTTGTCGAGCACGATTCCCGCCGCTTCGTCAGGGTTCTCGGCGGCGTATTCCCAGCCCTTCATCGAGGCTTTGACGAAACGCGCGAGCTTGTCGACCATCGCCGGATCGTTCAGCGATTCCTCGAGCACGTAGAGTCCATCCTCCAGTGTCGCGACGCCCTGGTCCTCGTATTTGAACACCGTCAGCTCGCCTTCCGGGATGCCGGCGTCGATCACCTGCCAATATTCGTTGTAGGTCATCGTTGAGATGCAGTCGGCCTGCTTCTGGATCAGCGGGTCGACGTTGAAGCCCTGCTTGATGACGGTGACGCCGTCCGCGCCGCCCTCGGTGGACAGGCCGAGCTTCGACATCCAGGACAGGAACGGATATTCGTTGCCGGAGAACCAGACGCCGAGGGTCTTGCCCTTGAAATCCTCCGGCTTTTCGATGCCGGTCTCCTTGCGGCAGGTCAGCTCCATGCCCGACTTCTTGAACGGCTGGGCGATATTGACGAGCGGCAGCCCCTTCTCGCGGGCCGCCAGCGCCGCCGGCATCCAGTCGACGATGACGTCGGCGCCGCCGCCGGCGATCACCTGCTCGGGCGCGATATCCGGGCCGCCGGGCTTGATCGTCACGTCGAGACCGGCCTCTTCGTAGAAGCCCTTTTCCTTGGCGACATAATAGCCGGCGAACTGGCCCTGGGTCACCCATTTGAGTTGCAGCGTCAGCGCGTCCTGCGCCATCGTCGGTCCGGTGAAACCGAGACCCGCGAGCGCCACCACCGCACCTGCCAGAAGCTTCCTCATCTGCATTCTCCCTTTGTTGCTTTATGTTGCCGCCTACCCCTTGCGGTAGGACGGATGCCAGAAGGTCGCGGCCCGCTCGGCGACGGAGAGCAGGCCGTAGGTCAGCGAGCCAGCGAGCGCGGCGACCGCGATCTCGGCCCAGACCATGTCGGTGTTCATGCGGCCGATCTCGGCCGAAATGCGAAAGCCCATGCCGACGATCGGCGTGCCGAAGAATTCCGCCACGATCGCGCCGATCAGCGCCAGCGTCGAGTTGATCTTCAGGGCATTGAAGATGAAAGGCAACGCCGCCGGCAGGCGCAGCTTGACGAGGCTCTGAGACGAACTCGCCCCGTAGGTGCGCATCAGGTCGCGCTCCATGGCGCCTGCGGCATTAAGGCCGGCGACGGTGTTCACCAGCATCGGGAAGAAGGTCATGATGACGACCACGGCGGCCTTCGACGGCCAGTCGAAGCCGAACCACATCACCATGATCGGCGCGACGCCGACGATCGGCAGCGCCGAGACCAGATTGCCGATCGGTAGCAGGCCGCGCTTGAGGAAGGGGGAGCGGTCGATCAGCACCGCGACGAGAAAGCCCGAACCACAGCCGAGCACATAGCCGGCGACCACCGCCTTCAAATAGGTCTGGGCGAAGTCCGCCCACAGGATCGACAAGGAATTCGCGATCCTGATGCCGATGCCCGACGGCGCCGGCAACAGCACGCTCGGCACGGCGAGCCCACGCACGATGAACTCCCACAGGAACAACAGCGTCACGCCGAATATCAGCGGAATGAGGATGCCGAGAACCGCACGCCCGGCGCGGCCCGCCGGCTCCAGCGCGGCGAGGTTGACGGTCAAGCGCCAGGAAAACAGCCAGAATGCCGCGATGACGGCGGCCAGCGTCAGCCCGCGCTGACCCGATTCCAGCAACGCCAGCGCGGCGAGTGCCGAGGCGCAGGAAAACACCGCCATCAGGGCTGCCGCGGCCGGCCCGGAACTGCCGAGGAGCCGTGCCCCGCTCACGACTGCACCCCCATACGCTTGAGCGAAATGCGCTCGCCGAGTCCCACCAGCCACACCAGGACGCCCGCCATCACCGCGGCGGCGACCAGCGCCGACCAGATCTGGATGGTCTGGCCGTAATAGGAGCCGGCCAGGAGCCGCGCGCCGAGGCCGGCGACCGCCCCCGTCGGCAATTCGCCAACGATGGCGCCGACCAGAGCGGCGGCGACGGCAACCTTCATCGATGTGAACAGGAACGGCATCGACGCCGGCCAGCGGAGCTTCGCCAATATCTGCGGCCGGCTCGCCGAATAGGTGTGCATCAGGTCGAGCAGCATGGCGTCGGGCGAGCGGAGCCCCTTCACCATGCCGACCGCGACCGGGAAAAATGACAGATAGGTGGAGATGATCGCCTTCGGCAAAAGCCCCTGCACGCCGACCGCGTTGAGCACGACGATGATCATCGGCGCGATGGCGAGGATCGGGATCGTCTGCGAGGTGATGATCCACGGCATCAGGCTCTTGTCGAGCGTGCGCGAATGGAGGATGCCGACGGCCAGCGCCACGCCCAACGCCGTGCCGATGACGAAGCCGAGGAGGGTCGAGGACAGCGTCACCCAGGCATGAAACAGCAGCGAGCGCGGCGATGTCGGCTTGACGAGCACCGTCGACTTCCAGATTTCCGCGATGATCTGGTGCGGCGCCGGCAGGATCGGCCGCTCGGCGCTCCACGTCGCCGCGATCGTGTCGGCGATACCGTAGGCCTCGCCGGCACGAACCAGCTTGTCGGTCTCGGTCTGCCAGTTCATCCCGATCGCGGCGAGATACCAGATCGCCAGGATCGCCGCGACAACGGTGAGAATCGGCACGGTGCGGCCCTCGACCATGCGCCGGCCCAGCCCCCGCAGCGGGCCGGCATAGCCGATGCCGGCGCCCGGCTCGGCGATGGGCGGGGCGGCGATCACTCCTGAACCAACTGCCAAGTACGATTTGCACCGAGTACCAAAAATCCGTCATCGCGCAGACGTTGTCCCGCCCAGCGCATATCGTATTGCCACGTATAAAACAGATCTCCCGCGTCCTTCAGCTCCGATTCATGCCTATCCCAAATATGCTTCGCGACTTTCAATACTGTGGCAGATCCGCCTTCATCACGGACTGCATCCAGCACCCATTGCTGAAGCTCTTCACGCATCGATTATGTCCCTCTCATTGTCTTTGGCAGCCTTAATCATAGCCGTGCCCTGCCCTGAGGCCCTCGCGCACCCGGTGGGCGATTCCCAAAAACTCCGGCGTGTCGCGGATTTCCAGCGGCCGGTCCGGGCCGAGATTGCAGTCGATCACCTCGTGGATGCGGCCCGGCCGCGGGCTCATCACCACGATGCGGGTGGACAGGAACACCGCCTCCGGGATCGAATGGGTGACGAAGACCACGGTCTTTTTCGTCTTCCCCCAGAGCTTCAACAGCTCCTCGTTGAGGTGGTCGCGAACGATCTCGTCCAGCGCGCCGAAGGGCTCGTCCATCAACAAGAGATCCGGGTCGAAGGACAAGGCGCGCGCGATCGAGGCGCGCTGCTGCATGCCGCCCGACAATTGCCAGGGAAATTTTCCGCCGAAGCCGGAGAGCCCGACGAGTTCGAGATTGCTCTCGATCCGCCGCTTCCGCTCGGCCTTGTCGAAGCCCATGATCTCCAGCGGCAGCGCGATGTTCTTTTCGATGGTGCGCCAGGGATAGAGCGCCGCCGCCTGGAACACGTAGCCATAGGCGCGCGCTTGCCGGGCCTGATCCGGCGTCATGCCGTTGACCGAGATCGTGCCGCCGGTCGGCTGTTCCAGATCGGCGATGACGCGCAGAAGCGTGGTCTTGCCGCAGCCGGACGGGCCGATGAAGGAGACGAATTCGCCCTTGAAGATGTCGAGGTCGATCGACGACAGGGCATGGACGGGCGTGTCGGCCGTCTCGAAGACGAGATCGAGATTGCGGGCGGAGATCACCCCGCCCCGCCTCTGCTGTTCCGCGCTGTCATCCTTGATCGACTGATCCATTCTCGCGTTCAAATCAGACACCCGCCGGGATGCCCGACCGCTCCACCTTGCGCGGGGCGGTGAGTTCCTTCCAGGTCGACAGCGCGGTGTTGACCGGCGCGTTGGCGGGCCGCTCGACGAAGCGGCCGTCGCCGGAGTCGGCGCGCACGTCGCCCTCCTTGTAGGCGAGGCGGCCGCGCGAGAAACTCATCACCGGCAGGCCGGTCACCTCGATGCCCTCGAAGACGTTGTATTCGATCGCCGACTTCTGGGTCTTGGCCGAGATCGTCTTGGTCGCGGCCGGATCCCAGACGATGATGTCGGCATCGGCGCCGGGCAGGATCGCGCCTTTCTTCGGATAGATGTTGAGAATCTTGGCGATGTTGGTCGAGGTGACGGCGACGAACTCGTTCATGGTCAAGCGGCCGGTCCGAACGCCCTTGGTCCACAGCACCGGCAGCCGGTCCTCAAGGCCCCCGGTGCCGTTCGGGATCTTGGTGAAGTCGCCGACGCCCATGCGCTTCTGCTCGCTCGAAAAGGCGCAATGGTCGGTGGCAACGACCTGGAGAGAGCCGGCCGCTAACCCCGCCCAGAGCGAATCCTGGTGCAGCTTGTTGCGGAACGGCGGTGACATCACCCGGCGCGCGGCGTGATCCCAATCAGGGTTGAAATACTCACTCTCGTCGAGGGTCAAATGCTGGATCAGCGGCTCGCCATAAACCCGCATCCCCTTTTGCCGCGCCCGGCGAATCGCCTCATGGGCCTGCTCGCAGGAGGTGTGGACGACATAGAGCGGTACGCCGGCCTGGTCGGCGATCATGATCGCCCGGTTGACCGCCTCGCCCTCGACCTCGGGCGGGCGCGAATAGGCGTGGCCCTCCGGCCCGTTGTTGCCCTCGGCCATGAGTTTTTGCTGCAGGAAGGCGACGACGTCGCCGTTTTCGGCGTGGACCAGCGGCATCGCGCCGATCTCGGCGCAGCGCGAGAACGAGGCGAACATCTCGTCATCGTTCACCATCAGCGCGCCCTTGTAGGCCATGAAGTGCTTGAAGGTGTTGATGCCTTGGCTGACCACCTTGGGCATTTCATCGAAGACCTGTTCGCCCCACCAGGTGATCGCCATGTGGAAGGAATAGTCGGTGCGGGCCTTGCCGGCCTTCTGGTACCAGGCTTGCAGCGCGTCAATGAGCCCCTGCCCCGGTCCCGGCAGGCAGAAATCGACGGTCATCGTGGTGCCGCCGGCCAGCGCCGCTGCCGTGCCCGAGTCGAAATCGTCAGCCGAGAAGGTGCCCATGAAGGGCATCTCCATATGGGTGTGCGGATCGATGCCGCCCGGCATGACATAGGCACCGGAGGCGTCGATCACCTCGTCGCCGGAAAGGTCGGGCCCGACATCGACGATGATCTCGCCGTCGATCAGGACGTCGGCCTTCCAGGTGCGGTCGGCGGTGACGACGGTTCCGTTCTTGATAACGATGGTCATGGGTTCGTTCCTTGGCTGATCGACGGAATCGTAGACGGGCCGGCAAGAAGTGAGCTTGCAAGTTGCAGGAAGACGATCAAAGCGCGCTCGACCTGCATCATCTGGCTTGGTCCGAGAGCACCGATCGGCCCAAAGACCTTCTCTCGAGGATAGGTCTGGACCTTGTCGACCATCGCTTGCGAGCGCACGCGAAGCCCGTTCGAAGGATGTGGCTCGACGAGGAATCGAATGGAGATGTCACTGGAGAGGTCGCTCGTAAACGGGACGACGGTCACGCTGCCGAGATGTTCGGCAAGATAGTCAGCCTGCACGACGACAGCCGGCCGCGCCTTCCCGCAGTCTCCCTTCCCGGAAACGAGGACGACATCGCCGCGCTTCATGAAGGCAGATCGTCCCACAAGTCGGCGACCTCCTCGGAAAGGCAGTTAATCTCTCCAGAGCGACGATCGGCGGCATTGATGGCGTCGCAATCGCGCTTCAACTGCTCCTTGAACGCAGGACTGTCCCAGTCGGGCACCCAGACTTCCACAGGCACGAAGCCTCTCGCGCGAAGATCGGCGCGCTGCTCTTCGGTCAGTTCCTTCGGCCTTCCCATTGCGACCTCCTGAAGATGCCCGTCGAATCCGAATTCTACTCCACGATCCCGGCCGTCTCCACCACGGCGTGGAACAGCACGTTTGCCCCCGCCGTCGCCCATTCCTTCGAAATGTCCTCCGCCTCGTTGTGAGACAGCCCGTCGACACAGGGGCACATCACCATCGCCGTCGGCGCGACGCGGTTGATCCAGCAGGCGTCGTGGCCAGCGCCGGACACGATGTTCCTGTGCGAATAACCGAGGCGTTCAGCGGCGTCGCGGACCGCCTTGACGCAATCCGCGTCGAAGGTGACGGGGTCGAAATGCCCGACTTCGTCGACCGCGACCCCGATATCGAGTGCCTCGGCGATCGTGTCGATGCCGTCCTCGATGCGCTCGCGCATCGTGTCGAGCGTCTCCTTGGACGGTGAACGGATGTCGATGGTGAAAACCGCGCGGCCGGGAATGATGTTGCGCGAGTTCGGATAGATTTCGACATGGCCGATCGCGCCGACGGCGTTAGGCTGGTAATCCATCGCCACCTCGTGGACGAGCTCGGTGATCCGCGCCATGCCGAGCCCGGCATTGCGCCGCTTGGGCATCGGTGTCGAACCGGTGTGGCTCTCGCGGCCGGTCAGCGTTACCTGCAGCCAGTAGAGCCCCTGCCCGTGGGTGACGACGCCGATATCGATCCCCTCGTCCTCGAGGATCGGCCCCTGCTCGATATGCAGCTCGAAGAACGCCTTCATCCGGGGCGAGCCGACCGGCTCCTCGCCCTCCCAGCCGATCCGCTTCAGTTCGTCGCCAAAGCGCTTGCCGGCCGAATCCTCGCGGTCCTTCGCCCAGGCCTCGTCATGGACGCCGGCGAAGACGCCCGACGCCAGCATCGCCGGGGCGAAGCGGGTGCCCTCCTCGTTGGTCCAGTTGGTGACGACGATCGGGTGCTTCGTCTGGATGTTGAGGTCGTTGAGCGTGCGGACCAGTTCCAGCCCGCCGAGGACGCCGAGAACGCCATCATATTTGCCGCCGGTCGGCTGGGTGTCGAGATGGCTGCCGACATAAACCGGCAGCGCGTCCGGGTCGGCGCCCTCGCGCCGCGCGAACATGTTGCCCATGGTGTCGACGCCCATCGTCAGGCCGGCCGCCTCGCACCAGGACTGGAACAGGTGGCGGCCCTCTCCGTCGGCGTCGGTCAGCGTCTGGCGGTTGTTGCCGCCAGCGATGCCGGGGCCGATCTTTGCCATCTCAATGATCGAATCCCAGAGCCGGTCGCCGTTGATCTGGAGGTTGGAAGCAAGGCTCATGGAATCCCTCATGTCTGGTCGTCAGCAATGGGCGGCGGTCGTCAGTCGAGGCTCTTCAGAATGCCCCGCAAGGTCTCGACGATCTCGCCGATCTGATCCTCGGAGATCATCAGCGGCGGCGACAGCGCGATGATATCGCCAGTGGTGCGGATCAACAGCCCTGCCTCATAGGCCTTGAGGAAGGCCGAGAACGCCCGCTTCGTCGGCTCGCCGGCAACCGGATCGAGCTCGATCGCCGCGATCAGGCCAATGGTGCGGATGTCGATGACATGCCGCTCCCCCTTCAGCGAATGGATCGCGTCGGCCCAGACCGGCTCCAGCGCCTTCGCCCGCTCGAAAAGCCCGTCTTCCTTGTAGGTCTCGATTGTTGCCAGACCCGCCGCGGCGGCGATCGGATTACCCGAATAGGTATAGCCGTGGGCGAACTCGATCAGATGCTCGGCGCCGCTCATGAAGGCGTCGTAAATCGCGTCCTTGACGTAAACGGCGCCCATCGGGATGACGCCGTTGGTCAGGCCCTTGGCGGTCACCATGATGTCCGGCGTCACGCCGAAATAATCGGCGGCGAAGGCCGCGCCCATGCGGCCATAGCCAGTGATGACCTCGTCGAAGATCAGCAAGATGCCGTGCTGGTCGCAGATCTCGCGCAAGCGCTTGAGATAGCCTTTCGGCGGCGGCAGCACGCCGGTCGATCCGGCCACCGGCTCGACGATGACGGCGGCGATAGTCGAGGGATCGTGTAGCGTCGCGATCCGGACAAGATCCTCGGCGAGTTCGGCACCATTCTCGGCTTCACCGCGGGAATAGCCGTTGCGCTCGGGGTCGTGGGTATGGCGCATATGGTCGACGCCGGTCAAAAGCGTGCCGAACATCTTGCGGTTGCCAACGATGCCGCCGACGGAGATGCCGCCGAAATTGACGCCGTGATAGCCGCGCTCGCGCCCGATCAGGCGGAAGCGCGCGCCATCGCCCTTGGCGCGGTGGTAGGCGAGCGCGATCTTCAGCGCCGTTTCGACGGACTCGGAACCTGAATTGGTGAAGAACACATGGTCGAGGCCGGTGGGGGCGATGGCCGCCAGCTTCGAGGCCAGCTCGAAGGCCTTGGGATGGCCCATCTGGAAGGCCGGCGCATAATCGAGCTCGGCCGCCTGACGCTGGATCGCCTCGGTGATCTTCGGCCGGCAATGACCGGCATTGACGCACCACAGTCCCGCGGTGCCATCCAGCACCTGGCGTCCGTCGGACGTCGTATAGTGCATGTCCTTGGCGGCGACGAACAGACGCGGCGCCTGCTTGAACTGCCGGTTCGCCGTAAAGGGCATCCAGAAGGCTTCGAGATTGTTGGGGACGATCGTCGCGTGCTCGTTCATCGGCTTGCCCCTCGCCAAGCGACGATCCAAGTATGGAAAGGCGCCGGAAATCTTGACTAAATGGTCAAAATGAAGGCTAGAAGGTCACCCGGAACGGGTCAAGCGACTTCGCCGCGAAACCGATAAGCGGCACGGGACGGCGATCGAAAGAAGGAAGGACAACAGGTCTTGGACGCGACGGTCCCTCCACCGGATTCACGCGCCGGCGTCGAGGATGACAATCGGCAGCCCACCCGCATTCAGGCGATCAACCGCGAGGTCATCCTGGAAGCGGCCCTGGAGGTCTTCTCGGTCCACGGATTCCGCGGCTCGACGGTCGACCAAATCGCCTCCCGCGCCGCGATGTCCAAGCCCAACCTACTTTATTACTTTCGCCGCAAGCAGGACATCTACCACGCCGTACTCGAGCGCACGCTCCGCGACTGGCTGGTGCCGCTGGCCGCGATCGATGCCGGTGGCGATCCGGTCGAGGAACTGCGTCGGTACATTACCGAGAAGTTGCGGATGGTGGCCGAGCGGCCAGCCGCTTCGCGCCTCTTCGCCAACGAGATCCTGGCCGGCGCGCCGGTGATGGGCGGCTTCCTGGAGACCACGCTGAAAGAACTGGTCGACGAGAAGGCCGACATCATTCGCGAATGGGTGGGCCGGGGACAACTGGCGCCGGTCGACCCCCACCATCTCATCTTCATGATCTGGGCGACGACGCAGCATTACGCCGACTTCGATGTTCAGATTCGCGCCGTGATGGGCGACCTGGTCGACCGGCCCGGCTTCCGCGAAGAGGCCGCGCAGGCGGTCCTGACCCTGGTGCTCAACGGCCTGAAGCCGAGGTCGTGAGGCCGGTTGCCTAATAGCCGTCTTCCGCCCATGATCGCCCGCGCCGGTGGGCATCGGCACCCAGGGAGATCCGACTCGTGGCCAAGCTGATCGCGCTTTACAAGCATCCGAAGGACCCGGCGGCATTCGACGCCCACTACGCGGCGACCCACGCCCCCCTCGCCAAGACAATTCCGGGGCTGAGGCACTACGATGTCAGCGACGGCAAGCTCGCCGGCCCCGGCGGCGATAGCAGCTACCATCTCGTGGCGACGCTGACCTTCGATTCGATGGCCGATATCGAAGCGGGGCTCGCTTCCCCTGAGGGACAGGCGACGGCGGCCGATCTCGGCAATTTCGCCGACGGCGGCGTCGAACTGCTCATGTTCGACACCAAGGACCTTTGACGATTCAAAGACCGACGTATTCTGCCGCGGTGCGGCGGCGGCTTCAGGCCGCAGCCATGGACTTGTCGGCGGCGAGCGAAGGAAAATCACTTCTCCATTGATTGGCGACCTCCATCAGCATCTTGGCCAGGTCCGAAGACGGTCTTGGCTTGGAGAAGAGGTAGCCCTGCATTTCCCGGCAGCCTTCGCTGTATAGGATCTGCATCTGCTCCGGCGTTTCGATGCCCTCGGCGATGACACTCATGTTGAGCGCTCGCGACAGGCCGATGATCGAGCGTACGATGGCGATGTTTTCGGCGCGGCCCATATCACGGACGAAGGATTGATCGATTTTGATCTTGTCGAAGGGAAAGCGGCTCAGATAACCCAGCGAGGAATAACCGGTCCCGAAGTCATCCATGGAAATCGTCAGGCCTAGCCGACGGAACTCCTTGAGGATCGATAACACTCGGTCGCCTTCGTCCAGAAACAGCGATTCGGTCACCTCGATCTGCAGCCGTCGGGGCGCAAGGCCCGATGCTGCCAACGCGCCGCGAACGTCCTCGACGAGAGTGGGGCTCTTGAACTGCACCGCCGACAGATTGACCGAGATGGTGAGATCCTCGGGCCATTTGGAGGCTTCATGGCAGGCGGCTTCGAGCGCCCATTTGCCGAGCCGCTCGATCAGGCCGGTCTCCTCCGCGAGCGGGATGAAGACGGCGGGTGAAATCATGCCGCTTACGGGGTGCTGCCAACGCAGCAGGGCCTCGAAACCGCTGACGCGCCGCCGTTCGGTGTCGATGAACGGTTGGTAAAACAGTTCGAACTGGCCTTCGTCCAGAGCCTTCTGGAGATCGAGTTCCATCTCGCGACGGCGCTGCAGCTTCTCGCGCATGGCGGGTTTGAATCGGCGGTAAGCGCTCCCCGCCTCCTGCTTTGCCTGGTAAAGGGCAAGGTCGCAATTCTGTAGGACGATATCCGCGCCGAGGCTCGTCATTCGCTGACCGGCCGCAATATGAACAGTGCCGACACTGCCTCTCGCCTCGATCCGGCGACTTTCCACGTCGAACGGCGAGTCGAAACTCGCGACCAGAGCCCCAGCGAACGCATCCGCGTCGCCTGTTCCCCGCACCCCCGGCAATACGACCGCGAACTCGTTTCCGCCGAGCCGGGAGACGGTGGCCTTTGGCCCTGCGATTCGCACGAGCCTGTTGCCGCATTCCTTTAAAATCGCATCGCCAACCGGATGGCCGTGGGTATCGTTGATCGACTTGAAGCCTCGGATGTCCACCACGGCGACCAAGAGCCCGTCTCGGCCTTTGGCCAACCGCTGGTCGAGCACCTCGGCGAAGTTCTTGCGATTGGGCAGGTCGGTCAACCCGTCGTGCCCGGCGACATGTTCCAGGCGCCGGGAGATTCGCTGTTTCTCGGTGATATCCTCAAAGGTGATCAAAAGCCCTTTGGCAAGCATGCCGCGGCGCTTCACCTCCATGACGGCTCCGCCAACCTCGAGAAGGTCCGTTGCCATCTCGTTTTCGCGCAACGGCAGTGTCAAACTCGGATCGGTGAGAAAGGCCCGAGCCGGCGTTCCCGGTGCCACCTCGCCAAAATAGCGAGAGAACACCTCGTTGGAGAGGACCAACCGCTTTTGCCCATCGAGCATGCAAAGTGCCTGAGTCATATTGTTCAACGCCGCGCCCAACTGGCTTTCCTGCCGATTGAGACGCACGGCCATCATGTCGGCCTCGCTCAGCATCGTGGCCTCGATCTTGCGACAGCGCGCACCCATCTCCTCGAGCGCGAAGAGCACGTCGCGCACCTCCCGGGGACCTTTCGGAACACCAGGCTTGGCCGACGCACCGCTCGCGAGTTCCCGGGCGCGCAGCGCCATCTCGCGCAAGGTCCTCCCGATGGAGCGGGAGAGGAACATCGCAAAGCCGAACAAGGCGCCGAAAACCGCAACCAGAGCGACGCCGTTGCGCATTCTAGCGCTTTCGATTGCGTCGGAGGTCTGCCCTCGCAATTCCGCCAAGTCGGCTCGCGCGACCGTCACAGCGCCCTCCAATCCCAGCCACAAGGCAGCGAATTCCCGCCGCACGGCGCCGCGCGAGAGGTTTCCTTCGGAGGCCTCGATCCGGCTGAGCGGATAACGCAAGGCGCCTACGGCCCTGCGCAAATCCGGGGACACGTCGGCGGATAGAACCTGGCGAATCTCCGACATGATCGATGAAGCGGCAAGCATGATTTCGCCAGCGCTTTTGCCCTGAAGTCTGGCCTCGTCATTTTCGCTACTGTCGTCGGCCGCAGGCGAAAACCGCAATTGGATCACCGCGGTTTTTTCCTTGGCAATCTCCAGCCGACTCAGCGGGGCAGAGCCCCCGTCATAAAGTTTGCGGGCAAGCTCCAGCGAAACCAATTGCGAATCGTAGGAAAAAGCCGCGAACACAAGAGTCAGGGATGCGAAGATAAAGCTGCCGACTAGGAGTCGTAGATTGATCGACATCACCGCGATAATTCCGCCCGCTCCAACAAACCCGAACGGTCTTCCGAGAGGAAGCTTCCGAACAGCGGCGACTATGGAGCGCTCAAGTTACCGGGGGGTTACGCCACAGTCGGCGTAGTCAGCATATCCCGCTGTTTTTTCATTATCTTCACCTGCGGGTAGCGCTGGCGCCAGCATTTGCCGCGACATATTGCAATTTTCGAATTTTTTTGGGCGACTTGGATCACGATGAAAGCCGATCGATGCTATCCGATGTCATGAACCCATCGATTCCCGTCAGTTAGCGCACAATGCAGGTGGAAGACCGGTTTCACTTTCCTCATTTCGCGCGAGCGAGCGGCGGTCGATCCTGCGGCCTGATGCCGCAAGTCTGGTCGCACTCGGGGGAGCTCGGTCTACTCCGCGGCGTCGGGAAGATTGACCGGTTTCGGTGCGAACTGCATCGTTTCTTTCGCCATCGGATTGTTCGGGTGGTTCGTCCAGTTGCCGTATTCGTCCGGGATCGGCTTCTTCGTGCGCGGGTCGGTACCGGCGATCTGCTCCATGGTGATGCAGTTCTCGACCGGGCAGACATTGACGCACAGATTGCAGCCGACGCATTCGGCGTCGATCACCTCGAAATGCCGCTTGCCGTCCACCATCGCCGTGATCGCCTGATGCGACGTATCCTCGCAGGCGATGTGGCAGCGACCGCACTGGATGCACAAATCCTGGTCGATCCGCGCCTTGGTGACGTAGTTGAGATTGAGGTATTGCCAGTCGGTGACGTTGGGAACGGCCCGACCACGGAAATCCTCGATCGTGGCGTAACCGTTCTGATCCATCCAGTCGGACAGGCCCGACGCCATTTCCTTGACCACCTTGAAACCATAGGTCATCGCCGCCGTGCAGACTTGCACCGTGCCGCAACCGAGCGCGATGAATTCGGCCGCGTCGCGCCAGTTGGTGATGCCGCCGATGCCGGAAATCGGCAGGCCGCGCGTCTCGGCGTCGCGGGCGATTTCGGCCACCATGTTGAGCGCGATCGGCTTGACCGCCGGGCCGCAATAGCCGCCATGCGAGCCCTTGCCGTCGATTGTCGGCGTCGGAGCAAAATTATCCAGGTCGATCGAGGTGATCGAGGAGATCGTGTTGATCAACGAAACCGCGTCGGCGCCACCCTTCTTCGCGGCCCTGGCCGGAAAGCGGACGTCGGTGATGTTCGGCGTCAGCTTGACAATGACAGGCAGCGTCGAATGCTGTTTGCACCAGCGCGCCACCATCTCGATATATTCGGGCACCTGACCGACGGCCGCGCCCATGCCGCGCTCGCTCATCCCGTGCGGACAGCCGAAATTCAGCTCCACCCCGTCAGCGCCGGTCTCCTCGACCAGTTTCAGGATCTTCCGCCACGGCGCCTCTTCGCAGGGCACCATCAGCGAGACGATCATCGCCCGGTCCGGCCAGTTGCGTTTGACCCGGGCGATCTCCTCCAGATTGACGTCGAGCGCCCGATCAGTGATCAGCTCGATATTGTTGAGGCCGAGCAGCCGGCGGTCCGGCCCCCAGATAGCGCCATAGCGCGGACCGTTGACATTGACGATCGGCGGATCCTCGCCGAGCGTCTTCCACACGACGCCGCCCCAGCCCTGCTCGAAGGCGCGCTGGACGTTGTATTCCTTGTCCGTCGGCGGCGCCGAGGCGAGCCAGAACGGATTGGGCGAGGAAATGCCGAGGAAGGAGGTGCGAAGATCAGCCATGCTTTTGTTCCCTATGCCTTCGCGCCGACGAACGTCCGGTGGATCGCCTCAGCCGCCACCTTGCCATCCTCAACCGCAACCACGGTCAGGTCGTCGCCCCCCGAAATGCAGTCGCCGCCGGCCCATACGCCGGGCAGCGACGTGCGCCGGTCGGCATCGACCTTGATGCGGCCGAGCTCGAGCTGGATGCCTCCCCCTTCGCCATCGATACCATCCGGCAGGAAGCTCTGGCCGATCGCCTTGAAGACCTGGTCGGCTTCGAGCGTCACCGTCTCCCCCGTCCCCACCAGCCGGCCGTCCTCGGTGCGGGTCCGCTCCAGCTCGATCCCGGTGACATGGCCGCCCTCAGCCAGAATCCGCTTCGGCTGCAAATTGCAGCGGATCGCAATGCCGCGGGTCTGCGCGATCTCCTGCTCGTAGCGGGAAGCATTCATGGCTTCTTGGCCCCGACGATAGGCGATGGTCACCTCCTGGGCGCCGAGGCCCTTGGCTTGCACGGCCGCGTCGATCGCCGTCATGCCGCCGCCGATGACGACAACTCGGCGCCCGATCGGCAGCGAGGCGAGATCGGTGGTCTGGCGGAGTTCGGCAATCCAGGCGACGGCGTCGGCCGAACCCGCTTGGCTCTCGCCCTCGGTGCTGAGCGCGTTGACGCCGGCAAGGCCGAGGCCCAGAAAGACCGCGTCGAAGTCCCGGCGTAGGTCGGCGAGATGGATATCGCGGCCCAGCGCCTTGCCGGTTTCGAGCGAGATGCCGCCGATACCGAGGACGAAATCCACCTCGCGCTGAGCAAAGCCCTGCGTCGTCTTGTAGGCGGCGATGCCGTATTCGTTGAGACCGCCGGGTTTTTCGCGGGCATCGTAGAGCGTCACGTCATGGCCGTGCATGGCGAGGCGATGGGCGCAGGACAGGCCCGCCGGTCCCGCCCCGACGACGGCGATCCGCTTGCCCGTGGGCGCGGCACGGGTGAAGGGATGCTCACCCGTGTCCATCAAAATATCGGTGGCGAAGCGCTGCAGGAGCCCGATTTTGACCGGCTTGCCCTCGGCGATCTCGCGTACACAGACTTCCTCGCAAAGCGTCTCGGTGGGGCAAACGCGGGCGCACATGCCACCGAGAATGTTCGACGACAGGATTGTCTTGGCCGCGCCGGTCGGGTTGCCGGCTTGAATCTCGCGAATGAAAAGCGGAATGTCGATCGAGGTCGGGCAGGCTGTCATGCATGGCGCGTCGTAGCAAAAGTAACAGCGGTCGGCCTCGACCACTGCCTCGTGCGCCTCGAGCGGCGGGTGAAGATCGGAAAAATTCGCTTTCAACGTGTCGGCGTCGAGGCGCTTCGCGCCGATATCGGGCCGGATCGGTCGGGCTTCGTTCATCACGGACATTCCCTCCAGCCAGTCACCATCAGCGACCGCGCGAGAGGCGCCCTCCCCGGTCAGCCTGATCGAGAAAGAGAATGATCCGAGTTTTTCAGCAGGTCAAATTTTTTATCGTTTGGTCAAAAACATGAGCAAAACCTGCTGGCTTTCCGAAAGTGGCCGGCACCCGCGCGCAAGGTCCGTCTCACGCGGTCGTTTCAGCCTTGCGCAATGCCTCGTCCGGCCACGGGAAAGCGATCCGGATGCCGAGCCGATTCACCCCCGGCCGCCGTGTGATCGTACCGCCGAGTTCGCCGGTGACGTTGATGTCGATGAGACGGGTCCCGAAGCCGCTTCGCGGCGCCAGTGACGGAGTTTCGGCGATGNGCCGATTCACCCCCGGCCGCCGTGTGATCGTACCGCCGAGTTCGCCGGTGACGTTGATGTCGATGAGACGGGTCCCGAAGCCGCTTCGCGGCGCCAGTGACGGAGTTTCGGCGATGCCGAATTCGCACCAGTCAATCGTCACCTCGCCGCCCAAGAGCGCCCATCGAACCGAAAGGCTTCCGTGCAACGTAGCGAGGCCACCATATTTCAGCGCGTTGGTGGCCAGCTCATGGAAGGTCAGCCCCAACGCCTGGGCCTTCGTCTCGCTGACCTCGATGTCCGGTCCGCTGATATCGCAAGCTTCCAGCCGATCGCCGAACACCTGGCGCAGCTCTCCCGCCAAAAGATCGCCAATCTTGGCCCGCTTCCACTGCGAGCGGGTCAATATCTCCTGGGCCGACGCCATCGCGCCGAGCCGAGCCGCGTAGGACTCCAGAAAATCGTCCACCCCCTTGGCGCCGCGGGCGGTCTGGCGAGCAATCGCCAAGACCCGCGCGATCGAGTTCTTGATGCGATGGTTCATCTCCGACAGCATCAGATCCTTCTGGGCGAGATTGCGCTCGCTTTCGGCGTGCAGTGCCGCGACCGCTTCCGATCGTCGCGCCTGCGCCAAGGTCAGCAGCGCCAGAAGGACGGCGAGCAACAATCCCGCGAGCGCAAGGACAACCGCGGGAAGGACCGAGCCGATTCTCTGGAAATCAGCCGTGGGAGTCAGCCGGAAAATCCAGTCGCGACCCGCAACTTCGAGATTCCGCACCACCGCGAACTTCTCGTTGCGACTCGCGTCGGCATCGACGCGCGATGTGAATATCCGAGATCCTGGCGCCATCTCGCCGTCGAACGCCTCGACGAGCACCGGTAGGCGCGGGCTTTGCTGAAGCGCGGCGGAAAACAGATCGCCCAACCGGAAGGGCGCGTAGACGAAGCCTTGTGTCTCACCGACGGCGCCCGCCGCCTGCGCCGCTTCAGAGAAAAACGGCAGATAGATCAGAAAGCCGACCTGAGGGTTCTCGTCGATCTCCTGAACCAGGCTGACCGGAGCGGTAGCGCTCGCCTCGCCGGTGCTCGCCGCCCGCTGCATGGCTTCGCGGCGACTTGCGTCGGAAAACATATCATAGCCGAGCGCGGCGCGATTGCGTTCGTCCTGCGGCTCCAGCAGCACGATCGGAGTACGCTCGGTCTGGTCGGTCGCGGGCCAGATGTCGGCCACATCACCGTAATTCCTGCTCAGGGTTGCGCGGGCGGCCGCGTCGTCCTGCGTCGGGACGGTCAACGCGAAACCAACGCCCTGAATCCCGTCGAACCGTTCCGTCAGATCAACCTTGTCGAGGAATCGGGAGAATTTTTCCCGCCCGACCTGCTGACCCTCGACGACGAGAAAAGCGTGCGTGGCATGCAGCAGCGACAGATGCATCTGCAGACGGGCGGATATCCGCGCCATGGCATCGTCCGCGACGCCCACAAAGCGCAGACGATCGGCGTCGCCACTCGCCTTCCAGACATGGCCAGCCAGCGCGAGACCCAAGGTCGTCACGATGGCAAACGCCAAAACCGAAAGGATACGTGTCCTCAAGCAGAGCCGCCGTTCGATCGTTTCATGCTCCCCCGCTCCGGGCCATAGCAGTGCGCCTGCCATTTGTCTCGCTCGCAGACGACGGGCTTGAACAATGATGATTCGCCGTCCACCGGTGGACGGGCGCGGCGGCCGATACGGCAACATCGAACGCCGCCCGTGCCGGAGGCTGCCGACCGGCCAATTCAGGGGCGGAGTGGCTGCGGATCCGGCGTGCGTTGGCATCGGGCGCGCGAAGGGCTATATCGGCGTCATGTCGGCTCTTCGTCGGATCCTCGTCTTCACGCTTTTCCTGACCTTCGCGTTGGGAACGCCCGGCTATGGAATGCCGCCGGGCGACATGGCGGACAATGCCCTGACGGTCACGAGCGGCGCCACGACGCCGGATACATGCGACACGTGCGCGAATGACATGGCGAAATCGGTCTGCGTTTCTCCGTGCCTAGTCGTCGGCGTCCTGTCTTGTGCTGACGATTGTCTGCCGGCGGGGGCGGAAGAAGTTCCCGGTTGGATGCCCGAGCGGCCGACGCCCGACGCCATCGCCGCGCCAGACCCTTTCCCTCCTAAACTCTTCGCATAAGACGAAGCGATCGCCGCAGCCGCGGCGGTCGATGTCGACGCCCCGATGCGCCCGACGGCCCGCGATTTTCGTTGCCGTTCGGATCGTCGGCCCGACCTGATCCGGACATAGGAAACTCAGATGCGATCCATCCTTCGCCAAGCCCTGGCGGCAGGGCTTTTCGTCATGATGTCCGTGCCGCCTGCGGCAACCGCGCATTCATTGGACGATCTCCAGGCGCAACTCGGCGAGAACGAGCAATATTTTGAGCCGAGAAACGAGCCCGCTCCCGACTTTTCGCTTCAGGACGCGGCAGGAAATACGGTTCGCCTCAAGGATCTTCGTAACCAGGTCGTGGTGCTGAACTTCGTCTATACGCAGTGCCCGGATGTTTGCCCTCTTCATGCCGAGACGATCGCTCGCGTGCAGAAGATGGTGAACATCGCCCCCATGAAGGATCGCGTGACTTTCGTCACGGTAACCACCGATCCGGTCCGCGATACGCCCGATATTCTCCGAAGCTATGGCGATGATCATGGGCTTGATCCGGCAAACTGGCGGTTTCTCACCAGTGGACCGGAACGACCGGAACAGACTCGCAAGCTGGCGGAAGCCTTCGGTCACAAATTCAAAGTGACGGAGGATGGCCTTCAGCTCCACGGCATCGTTACCCACGTCATCGATCAGAACGGCGTTTGGCGAGGAAATTTTCACGGCCTGGCTTTCCAGCCGGTCAACCTCGTCAGCTTCGTCAACGCACTGACCAACGATCGGGATTTGCATGACAAGCCCGCCGATCCTTCCTGGTGGACGACGTTTCGTTCGCTGTTCTGACCTCATCCCCCTGCAACTCGAATAGGAACTCCAATGAAAAACCGTACGACATCATTCCTCGCCATGGGCGCTCTCGCCGCCGTGGCCGTGGCAGGCTCCGGTTGGTCGAGCAGCCAGGCCCAGAGCATGCCAATCGCCGAGGTCTCACATATCCATGGCATTGCCGTGAATCTGTCCGACCCGTCCCGGCTTTACCTGGCAACCCACGACGGTGTGTTCCTTACCTCTCCCGACGGCACGGCCGAGAAGGTATCGAGCAACACAGACGACTATATGAGCTTCACCTCGCATCCCTCCGACGCGAACACCTTCTTCGCGAGCGGTCACCCAAAAACAGGCGGAAATTCGGGCTTTCTCGTATCGCGTGACGGCACGAGTTCCTGGGAACAGGTCTCCCCTGGCGTCAACGGGCCGGTCGACTTCCACGCCATGACCGTCAGCCCCGCCGATCCGAACGTGCTCTACGGCCTTTACGGCGAGATCCAGACAAGCGCGGATGGCGGCAAGACCTGGGAGGTGGTCGGCGCACCGCCCGCCGACATCTATGGCTTGGCGGCGTCGGTCTCAGATCCGAAAACGGTCTACGCGGCCACCGGCCAGGGCGTAATGGTCAGCCGCGATGGCGCCAAGACCTGGGAGCCGAGCGGGCCTGCCGGACAGCCGGCGAGTTTCGTCAAAGCAGCCCCGGACGGAACCGTCTATGCCTTCGTGGTCGGCTCCGGTCTGGTCAAGCTGGCGAAATCCGCAAGCGAGTGGGAGCCGATCACCGACCGTTTCGGGAACCGTATCCTCATCCACTTCGCCGCCGATCCGAGCAATCCCGACAATCTGTTCGCTGTCACCCAGCAGAGCGAAGTGATCGTCAGCAATGACGGCGGCAAGAGCTGGAAGCCGCTCGGCTGAACCAGCCCCCCAAGCCGCCGGACGATTCACGGCGGCTAGGCTGCGTCCGCCGGGCGGCCGAGGAAAATGGCGGAGCGCTCGCGGGCGCTCCGCCTCAGCCCATGAACTGACCGCCATTCACCTCGATCACCTGGCCGGTGATGTAGCCTGACAGCTCCGGGCTGGCGAGAAACAGATACGCCGGCGCGCAATCCTCGGCGGTGCCAAGGCGCTGCATCGGAATCGTCGCGGCTGTCGCCTCCAGCTTTTCCGGCGTCGAATAGCGGCGATGGAAGTCGGTCATGATCGTGCCGGGCGAAACGGCATTGACGCGGATGTTGTCCGGCGCGAGTTCCTTGGCGAGTGCCCGTGTCCAAGTCGAGATGAAGGCCTTGGAGGCCGAATAGAGCGATGAGCCCGGGCTGCCGCCGATGGTCGCCGCGACCGACGATGTGTTGACGATCGCGGGAGCTTCGGCGGCCTTCAGCGCCGGAAGGAGCTTCGTCGTCAACGCCACGACGGATCGGACGTTCAAGTCGAGGACGTGATCGTATTGCGCCCGGTCGACGTCTCCCGCCGCCACCCGGCCGCCCATCGTGCCGGCATTGTTGACGAGAACGTCGATCCGGCCGCCGACTTTGGCGAGGATCGCCTCAGCCAGGCGCTCGCCCCCCTCCGGGTCGGCAAGATCGGCGGTCAGCAGCGTCAAACGCTTGCGATCCTCTGCCGGTAAATTCGCGAGCAAGTCCTTTTCCGCATGTTCCAGACTGCGTCCCGCATGGGCAACGACATCGGCGCCCGCAGCGAGAAACGCCCGCGTGGCCGCCGCGCCAATGCCGCGTCCCGCACCGGTGATGACGACGGTCTTTCGGGCAAAGAGCGCTCGATCGAAACCATTCATGGGGATTCCTCCAATTTCGATTTCATAGTGCCGGCGGCGTCGACCGCTGCCGTGCCATTCCCACAGCGATACCAGCGATTGCCGTCACCAGCCACGCCCCGATCAGGATCAGACCTCCGAGCGGCGCGGCATTGGCGAACAACCGCTCGCTCCACACGACCCGCGCCGCCAGATCGCCGGAAAACAACAGCGTTCCGGCGATGGTCAGCATCCCCGCAATGGCCGACAGGTGCGGCATCATCGGCCGCAACACAGCCAGCGCCAGCAATGCCGGCGCGTGAACCAGCGCGATCGCCGCCGCGATGGCGACAAGCCGTGTGTCGCCGCCATGGGCGGCCAAGGCGGCGCCGGCCACTCCGGCCGCGCCGAAGAGGCCCGCAAAGACGATCAGCAGCGCCGTCACGCGGCGGCATCCGTCGAGCGACCGAGCGGCATCATTGGCTCTCGCCGACGCTGGTGACCGGGCCTTGCGGCGGTGGCGCTTTCGCGACTCCCAAGGTCGGATCGACAGGAGGCATCTCGTCGAGGACGGAGCCCTCCCACATCCGATAGCCCACCGAATAGGAGGCCTTGGCCAGGAGATGGGCCGAGATTGGCGCGGTCAACAGGAAGAACACTACGGCGGCGAGCGCCCTGAGCACGACCGGCGTCTCGTCCGCGGTGATTGCGAGGGCGATCAGCAGCATGGCCGAGCCGACCGAGCCCGCCTTCGAGGCGGCGTGCATCCGCGTGTAGATATCCGGCAAACGCAGAATGCCGAGCGCGGCAACGGCAGCGAAAGCGGAGCCGGCAAGGATCAGGAGACTAGCGATGATGGTCGAGATGTCCGCGATCATGTCTTTTCGCCCGCTCTGGCCACATTCGCGGCGGCGCGCAACTGCTCCACCCGCTCTTCCTCGGTCTTGCCTCGAGCCATGATGAACCGCGCCAACGCGACGGTCGCGAGAAAGCCGACGAGGCCGAGGGCGATCGCGATATCGATGTAGAGTGTGAAGCCGGTGTCGATGCCGATGACCGCGATGAAGCCGATTGCGACGCTGGTCAGCATGTCGAGGCCGAGCACCCGGTCGGGCAGCGTCGGCCCCATGACGATCCGGGTCACGGTGATCAGAAAGGCCGCACTGAGTAACACCAGGGCGACAGAGAGCGAAATATCGAGAGACCACCGGGCGAATTCGTGAAGGCTCATCGAAACGCCTCCAGGATCTTGCGCTCGAAACCGCCGGCGATATCCGCCTTCGTGGCTTCGGGATCGGAGCAGTCGATCGCGTGGACATAGAGGGTGGAGCGATCCTCCGAGACGTCGACGGACAGGGTGCCGGGCGTCAGGGTGATCATGTTGGCCAGGAGCGTGATCTCGAAGTCGCGGTCGACCTTCAGCGGATAAGCGAAGATGCCGGGCTTGAGGTCGGGCTTCGGTGTCAGCACCAGCACGGCCACCCGCCAGGCGGACATCAGCAGTTCATAGACGAACAGCAGGAACAGCGTGAGGATGCGGCCGGCCCGGCCGACATAGCCGACGGTGCCGACCTGCTCGCGGATCAGATACAGCGCCGCCGCGCCCAGCACGAAGCCGAAGACGAGGTTGAGCAGGGTGAACGAGCCCGAGATGATGACCCAGATCAGTGCCAGGATGAGGTTGAAGAGCGAGAGCCTCACGATCCGCCTCCGAAGACCGAGGAGAGATAGGCCGCGGGATCGATGACGCCCGCCGCCGCGCCGTCGGTCAGCCGCGCCAACCACTCCGGCCAGACGCCGGCGGCGATGACGAAGCTGATGAGCCCGAGCATCGGGACCAGCGATAGCGCCCTGCCCGGCCCGGGCGCCTGGAACGTCTCGGCTTCGATGCGCGCGGCCTCGCTCTCGCTGGCCGCCGACTGGATCGCGGGCAGCGGTCGCCAGAAGGCCAGCGCGAACACACGCGCGCTGGCGATGGTCATCAGGAAGCCGGACACAAGGATGGTGGCGGCCAGCCAAGGCATGTCGGCGGTGATCGTGGCGCGGACCAGCGCGACCTTCGGCCAGAAACCGGAAAAGGGCGGTAGGCCGGAGACGGCGAATAGCAGCACCAGCACCAGCGCCGCGAACAGCGGGTGGCGGCGCCATAGTCCGCCCATCTCCGCCAGCGATGAGGATCCGGCCAGATACGCCGCGGTTCCGGCCGCCAGATAAAGCCCGGTCATGACGACGATCGAGTGAAGGGCGTAATAGATCGAGCCGGACAGCCCGGTCTGAAGCACCGCAGCCGCCGGCGCCGCGACCGACTGCGCCGCCGTCGCCGGATCGGCCACCGAAAGAGCGCTGGAAACAGCGGTCATCGAGGGCACCGCCAGCCCCGCGAGAATCGTGCCAATGCCGGCGATGACGACGTAGTTCAGCAGCCGCCGGAGATCGGTCTGCGCCAGCGCGCCGAGTGCCCCGACGAGCATGGTCAACCCCGCGATCCAGGCGATTACCGATGCGAGGCCGGCCCGCTCCGGCGGAAACAGCATCAGCAGCACGCGGATCATCGCGTAGACGCCGACCTTGGTCAAAAGACCGGCGAACAGCGCCGACACCACGAAGCGCGGCGTGTGGTAAGAAGCGGGCAGCCAGGAGTTGAGCGGAAACGCCGCGGCCTTGAGCGAGAACGCCACCAGATAGAGCACCGCGAGGGTGTAGACTGCGCCATCATCCGGCATCGCGGCGGCCTTTGTGGCGATATCGGCCATGTTGAGCGTGCCGAAGATGCCATAGAGATAACCGGTGGCGATCAGGAACAGCGTCGTGCCGACGAGATTGAGCATGCAGTATTTCGTCGCGCCGTCGAGCTGTTCGTGCTCGGAGCCGAGGATCAACAGCCCGAACGAGCCGATCAGAAGCACCTCGAACCAGACATAGAGGTTGAAGATGTCGCCGGTCAAAAAGGCGCCTGAGACACCGCCCATCATCAGGAACAAAAACGGATAGAAGCCGTAGCGCCGTTCCGTCGCGCTGATCGAGGCCACGGCGTAGATCGCACAGGCGAGCGCCACGAAACCGGCGACGCTGACGAACAGCGCGCCCATCAGATCGACCGTGAAAGCAATGCCGAAGGGCGGTTTCCAGCCGCTCATCATCATCGTCTGCGGCCCCTCTGCGGCGACCTTGACGAGGAGCGCGACGTCGATGCCGAAGAGCAGCACGAAGCCGGGGATCGCGAGCCACGGATGCCAGTCGATGCGTTTCCGCAGCATCAGGAGACCCGCTCCGAAAATGAAGCAGGTGACGACCGGCAACACGATGAGATAGTCGGACGCCGCGACCGCGCCCTTCACCATGGCTTCGACCTTGAGGACCTCGATGTTTCCGATAGCCATGGTCAGTAGCCGAGGGGCGGCAGCCCCTGGTCCTTGGGTTCGGCGAGGCGCATCTCGTCGGTGTTGTCGGTGTTGAGATCCTGATAGGCGCGATAGGCCAGCACCAGCAGGAAGGAGAAGAAGGAGAAGGAGATCACGATCGCGGTCAGGATCAGCGCCTGCGGCAGCGGGTTGGCGATCGCGCTTTCCGGTATCTTGAGATCATCCGGAATGATCGGCGGCGCGATCGGTCCGATGCGCCCGGCGGTGAAGATCAACAGATTGACGCCGTTGCCGAGCAGGACGACGCCGAGCAGCATGCGGATGATGTGCTTCGACAAGAGCAGATAGAGCGATGTGCCGAACAGGCAGGCGACGACGAAGCTGAGCGCGGTTTCCATCAGTCGCTCTCCCTCTCTTCGAGGGCCAGGGCGATGGAACTGATCGCGCCGACGACGACGAGATAGACGCCGATGTCGAAGAACAGCGGCGTCGACAGGCCGACATCGCCGCCGAGGATCGCCGGAAACGCCCACAGGCCGGTCAGAAACTTGGCGCCGACGAACAGCGACGCCACGCCGGACAAGACCGCCATCATCAGGCCGCTCGCCGCGATCGCCATCGGGTGGAAATACAAAGCCCGGCGGACCGGCGCGACGCCGCAGGCGATGCCGTAGATGGCGAAAGCCGACGCGGCGATCAGCCCGCCGATAAAGCCGCCACCTGGCTCGTTGTGCCCGCGCAGCAGCACGAAGATCGAAAACAACACCATCAAGGTCGTCAGATAGGGGATGGTGAAACGGAAGATGACCGTCCTCATGGCGTCTGCTCCGTCGGATCGGGGTAGCGCTCGCCCTTGCGCCCGACCCTGACGCGGATCAGCGCCAGGATGGCCAGGCCCGCCGTCATGACGACGGCGATCTCGCCCATCGTGTCGATGCCGCGGAAGTCGACGAGGATGACGTTCACGATGTTGCGCCCGTGGGCGATGGTGTAGCTGTAGCGCTCGAAGAAATCCGACAGCGAGGCGTCGAAGGGGCGCTGGGTCACCGCCAGCAGGAACAGGCCGAAGCCGGCCCCGCCAGCGATGGCCAGAACGGCGTCCGGCAGGGACTCGCGCAGCGGCCGGTGATCCGCCGCGGACAGCCGCAGCCGGGTCATCACCAGGGCCAGGATGACCACCGACAGCGTTTCGACCATGAATTGCGTGAAGGACAGATCCGGCGCGCCGAGCAGCATGAAGATCAGCGCCACAGCGAAGCCCTGAATGCCCAGCGAGACGATGGCGGTCAGGCGGTTCTTGGCGATGACAACGGCAAAGATGCCGAGGATCACGAGCCCGAGGACGGTCCACTCGTAGAAGGCCAGAGTGGGGAAGTCCGGCATGGCCGGAAAGGCGTCCATATAGATCATCGGCCCGAATAGGGCCGCGATGATCAGCACGACGGTGACCGTCATGTAGATGTCGAGACGGCCCGATTGCAGGAAATTGGTGATCGCGAAGGCCCCGCGCAACAGCCCCCGCATCGCCTGGTCGAACCCCTTGTCCGGGCCCCATCCGATCGCGGCGAGAAGATTTGCCAGGCCGGAGCGGAGCTGCGCCGCGAAAGCATACAGCACGATGCCGAGCGCGATGGTCAGCAGCGACAGCATGAAGGCAAGGTTCAGATGCGGCACCCAGCCGATTTCGATCGCGACCGGCTCACCCAGCGCGGCCGAGGCCATCGGGCTGGAGAAATAATCATGATAGGCGCCATAGAACAGCGCACCGAGAAGACCGAGGACGCCGAGGGTCAGGGGACCGAGCCAGATCGTCGCAGCCCCCTCGTGAGGATGATGGATCGTCTCCGGCATCCGGCCGACGAACGGCTTCAGCGCCACGACGAAGGCGGCCGCGAACATCAGCGCGTTGCCGGCGATCGCCGCGACCATCAGCGCGATGTGATAGGCATCGCCCTGTTCGAGGGCATAATAGATCTCCTCCTTGGCGAGGAAGCCGACGAAGGGCGTGATCCCGCCCATCGACAGGGCGCAGAGCATCGCCGCGGTGAAGGTGATCGGCATCGCCCGGCCGAGCCCGCCGAGACGATCGATCTCGCGCGTATGCGCCCCGTGGTCGATCGATCCGGCGACCATGAACAGGCCGCCCTTGAACAGCGAATGGGCGATCAGATAGAGCACCGCGCCGGTGATCGCGGCCTCGGTTCCGACGCCGATCAGCATGACCAGAAGACCAAGCGAGGCAACGGTCGTATAGGCGAGCGTGATCTTGATGTCGCTGGCGCGAATCGCCAGCAGCGCCCCGACGACCAGCGTCACCGAGCCGAACAGCGGCAGGATCGTCGTCCACAGCGCGGTATCGCCCAACGCCGGATGGAAGCGCAGCAACAGATAGACGCCGGCTTTCACCATCGTGGCCGAATGCAGATAGGCCGAGACCGGTGTCGGCGCTTCCATGGCGTTGGGCAGCCAGACGTGGAACGGCATCTGCGCCGATTTGGTGAAAGCACCGGCGAGCACGAGAATCAGGATCGGCACGTAAAAAGCGCTGTCGCGTAACGCGTCGCCGGCGGCGAGCACGTCGCTCATCGAGGACAGGCCGAGCAGCTCGCGGATCACGATCAGGCCGGCGAGCAACGCCAGCCCGCCGCCGCCAGTGATCACCAGCGCCTGAATCGCGCCGCGCCGCGCCGCCTCGCGATGGTGATCGAAGCCGATCAACAGGAACGAGGTGATCGACGTCAGTTCCCAATAGACGAACAGGGTGATGAGATCGTCGGCCACGACGAGCCCCAGCATCGCCCCCATGAACATCAGGATGAATGAGAAAAAGCGGCCCTGGTCCTTATGGCCGGCCAAATAACCGCCGGAATAGAGCACGATCAGCGTGCCGATGCCGGTGATCAGGAGCGCGAAGGTCGAGGACAGGCCGTCGATCCGGAAGGAAAACCGCACGTCGAACGATGGGATCCAGTCGAACCCGAACAGCAGTACGTTGCCGTCGGCGACGGCCGGCAGCGCCTGCAGGAAGAACAGGAAGGCGAGTGCCGGGGCGAGTGCCAGCGGCCAGCAGGCGTGCTGCTTGAAAAGACGGGTGAGGATCGGAGCCAAAGCCGCGGCGATGAACGGCAGGGCAAGCGCCAAAAATCCTGTCGTTGCCTCGATACCCGTCATCCGCGGCGCGTACTCCATCCCTCGCCTGTCGCCACCTCGCATTCGCGACGCGCCGTCCCGACTCCCTCATACGGAGAGCAGCCTTTGTGGGCAAGACTGGTTCGCCCGAAGCCTGATCCGCACCCCGTTTCTAGTATAGTGGTATGCCATACGCCACAGAAAATATCCGTGCAGCACGCGAAAAGTGTGACCCTGCCGGTATCGCATAGGCGTCAGTGATTCGGCCCGCCGACCTCGCACCCTTGGCGCCGCTGCCCACCCGGCCACGGATCGACGGCCCCGGATGGGACACGGTGCGTCAAGTCATTGGGCAACCCACGCCGCGTGCGGTTTGGCCTCTACGTCATTCTTCGCTACTATTGCGCGAAACGTCGTCCTCTTTTTCCAGCGTTCGATTCTCCCAGCCCTTCCCGCAAGTCAGGCCTGATGACAAACTCCTCCACAGCCGAATTGAAACCCACTCCCCCCCTCGCCGAGCGGCGCCCCCGGACCGACGTCCGGCATGGCCGCGAGCGCTCCGACGACTACGCATGGCTGCGGGCCGACAATTGGCAGGATGTGTTCAAGGATACGAGCGTCCTGGATAGCGAAATCCGCGAACATCTCATTGCCGAGAATGCCTATCAGCAGGAGGTGATGGCCGGCACCGAGGCGCTCCGCGGAGCGCTCGTCAAGGAAATGCGCGGGCGAATCAAGGAGGATGATTCGTCGGTGCCCGCCCCGGAGGGAGAATGGGCCTACGGCGCTTCCTTCGAGACCGGAGCGGAATATCCGCGCTTCATCCGGCGTCCCCGCTTCGGCACCGCGGCTCAAGAGACGGTGCTTCTCGACGGGCAGGCGGAGGCCGCCGATCGCGCCTATTTCTCGCTCGGTGGCGTCAGCCACTCGACCAACCATCGCTGGCTCGCCTGGACCTGTGACGACAAGGGGTCGGAATTCTACACCGTCTCGATCCGCGACATGGAGACCGGTGAGGACCTGCCGCTGCGGATCGAGGACACCAGCGGCGGCACGGTCTGGTCGGCCCGCTCGAAGGGCTTCTTCTATACGCGCCTCGACTCCAACCATCGTCCGAGCCGGGTCTATTTCCATCGCCTGGGAACCGACCCGCTCGACGACGCGCTGATCTACGAGGAGACCGACACCGGCTTCTTCATGGGCGTCGACAAGACCCAGTCGGGCGAATTCGTTGTCATCGACATTCACGACCACGAAACCTCCGAATGCTGGCTGATTCCCGCCAACAACGCGGCGGCCGAACCCCGCCTGCTGGCGCCGCGCGAAACCGGCATCGAATACAGCGTCGACGAGGGCAACGGCACCCTTTACATCCTGACCAATTGTGACGACGCTCGGGATTTCAAGATCGTCACGGCGCCGACCGACGCATCACGGCGCTCGGACTGGACCGATTTCGTCGCGCATGAAGATGGCCGTCTCATCCTCGGCCACATGGTGCTCAAGCGTCACCTGATCTGGCTCGAACGTCGGGACGGCCTGCCGCGGATCGTCGTCAAGCGGCTGTCGGACGGCGAGGAGCATGCGATCGCCTTCGAAGAGGAAGCCTATTCGCTCGGGCTGGCCGGCACGTACGAGTTCGACACCGACGCCATCCGTTTCACCTATTCGTCGCTGACGACGCCGAACCAGACCTTCGACTACGATGTCGAGACCCGCGAGCGCACTCTGCTGAAGACGCAGGAGGTTCCCTCCGGCCACGACCCGGCCGACTACGTGACCCGGCGCATCTTCGCGCCGGCCAAGGACGGCGAACTGGTGCCGATCTCGCTGCTCTACCATAAGGATACACCGCTCGACGGCACCGCGCCCTGCCTGCTCTACGGCTATGGCTCCTATGGCATCGCCATCCCCGCCAGCTTCAGCACCAATGCGCTGTCGCTGGTCGATCGCGGCTTCGTCTACGCCATCGCCCATATCCGCGGCGGCAAGGACAAGGGCTTTGCCTGGTACGATGCCGGGCGGCGGCGCAACAAGGCCAACACGTTCACCGATTTCATCGCCTGCGCCGACCACCTCGTCGCCGAAAATTACACCCGGCATGAGCGGATCGTCGCCAATGGCGGCTCGGCCGGCGGCATGCTGATGGGCGCCGTCGCCAACATGGCGCCGGACAAATTCGGCGGCATCATCGCCGTGGTGCCCTTCGTCGACGTGCTCAACACCATGCTCGACGACACGCTGCCACTGACGCCGCCGGAATGGCCCGAATGGGGCAATCCGATCCTGTCGGGCGAGGACTACGAGATCATCGCGTCCTACAGCCCCTACGATAACGTCAAGCGGCAGGCCTATCCGCCGATGCTGGTACTGGCCGGGCTCACCGATCCGCGCGTCACCTATTGGGAGCCGGCCAAGTGGGTGGCGCGGCTACGCGAGGTGAAGACCGACGACAATCCGGTCATCCTGCGCACCAACATGGATTCGGGCCATGGCGGCGCCTCCGGCCGCTTCTCCAAGCTGGAGGAAGTGGCCTATATCCACGCCTTCGCGCTCAAGCTGATGGGCAAGGACGGGTAGTCCGCCGCCGCCCCACGATCAGGCGCGCGCCGGAACTGTCCGGGCTATTTGCCGGCGCTCTCAACCGCCGGCACGGCCTTTAGATAGGCCGCGATCGCCTCGCGATCCGTCGCGGGCAAACGCGCGATATTCTCCTGCACCGCCACCATCGCGCCGCCGACGGAATCGAAATCCGGCGTGAAGCCGCTTTCCAGATAATAGACGATGTCGGACGCCGACCAGGACCCGATCCCGCCCTTCGACGGGGTGATATCGGGAATACGCCCCTTGCCCTCCGGGTTCGGCGCGCCCGTCAGCCAGGCATCCGTATCCAGTCCGCCGACGCCGCCAAGGCCCCGCGGTGTATGGCACTGGCCACAATGGCCGGGGCCTTCCACGAGATACTGCCCGGCGCGGGCCGCGTCCGAGGCGTTCTCGCCTAGATCAACGACCGGCGCCGCATCATCGAGGAAGAAGAGCTTCCACAGACCGATGCCGCGGCGGATATTGAACGGAAAGGCGAGATCGCTCGGCGGCGCTTGTCCCACGATCGGCGGCAGCGTCTTCAGGAAGGCCCAAAGATCGGCGACGTCGCCGGGCTTCATCTTGACATAGGAGGAATAGGGAAAGGCCGGATAGAGATGCTCGCCTTCTGGATCGACGCCGCGCTGCATGGCGTTGGCGAAGTCGGCAAGGCTCCAACCCCCCACCCCGTCGGTCGGATGGGGGGAAATGTTGGGGGCGTAAAAGGTGCCAAAGTCCGTCTTCAGCGGATCTCCGCCGCCAAGATCGAGCTTCGCAGCGGCCTTTGCCTTCGACGGGGCATGGCAGGACGCGCAGCCGCCGGCCCAGAACATCCGTTCGCCCCGCACTGCGTCGCCGGATTGCTCGGGCGGCAACGTCGCCGCATCGAGCGGGTCGGGCATCGTCAGCAGATAGAAGCCGCCGGCGCCGAGGACGACACCGACCAGGACGGTGGTCAGGATGCGGTTGAGCATGTCGCCAGTGTCCGTCCCGCGCCGCGCCCCTTGCGGCTACGCGCCGTTATTTGTCCTTCTTGATGCGGAAGTCCTCGTGGCAGCTCTTGCAGTTCTCCGCCACCATGGCGAAGCTCTGCTTGAAGGCGTCGATATCCTGCGGATCGGCAGAGATCGCGGTCGCCGAATCCTTCTCGAATTTCGCGACGGCCGCCTGGAATTCTTGGGGTTTTTCCCAGATCGCCGGAGCCGCCTCGGTCTCCTCGCCGGTCTTGCTGTCCTCGGGAAAGAGCGTGCCGAACTTTTCAGCGGCCTGGTGGAAGGCCTGGAATGCCTCGGCTGCCTTGGCCGGATCGAACTCCGCCTCGCCTTTGAGCATCTGGCCCGACAGTTTGGCGGCCTTGCCGTTGCCTTCCATCAGTTCCTGCCGCTGCTTGATGGGTTCGGCATTTTGGGCAAGCACAGGCAGCGCGAACGCGGCCGCTGTCGTCGTCGCAAGGACAAGTGCGAGAGTTCTGATCTGCATTAATTCGTCTCCCGGAAGTTCATCCGCGTCTGCGGACAAGCAAGAAATATTTGAAAGCAACTTGCGGCCTGGCGCAATCGGACTTTGGTTCGGCCCCTTTCACAAAAACGTCAACGCTGCAGCTCATGGAAAAGACCCCGCAAGCTGTGCGTCTGCGGGGCCTTGATCTATCTCGCTGCCGCCATTGCGGCCAGGAGGCAGAGAACCTGCTTTAACCGGTAACGGCCTCGTAGCGCTCCAGAACGTAGTCCCAGTTGATCAGATTATCGACGAACGCTCCGAGATATTTCGGCCGGGCGTTGCGGTAGTCGATGTAGTAGGAGTGCTCCCAGACATCGACGCCGAGAATCGGCTCGGCGCCATGCACCAGCGGGTTCTCGCCGTTCGGCGTCTTCATGATCTCAAGCTTGCCGTTCTTGACGGCGACCCAGGCCCAGCCCGAACCGAACTGGCCGGCGCCGGCGGCCTCGAAATCGGCCTTGAACTTGTCATAGCCGCCGAGATCGGAGTCGAATGCCGTCTGAAGCTTGCCCGGCAGGCTCTTGCCGCCGCCGCCTGGCTTCATCCACTTCCAGAAATGGATGTGGTTGTAATGCTGGCCGGCATTGTTGAAGAGCGCCTGGTCGCTGCCGTGCGATTTCTTGACGATCTCCTCGAGCGACAGATCGGACATTCCTGCCTTTTCGGCCAGTTCGTTGCCCTTGGTCACATAGGCATTGTGGTGCTTGTCGTGGTGATATTCGAGCGTTTCCTTCGACATGTACGGGCCGAGCGCGTCGTAGGCGTAAGGAAGCTCTGGAAGGGTGAATGCCATTTGGTGCGTCTCCTTCTGGTTGGTTAGGTCTTGAGCGCAACGGGCAGACCCGGCGAGGGTTGCCCGAAACGTCAAAATTCAGCGAGGGGGAAGTTAGGGCCGACGGTTGCGTTTGCCACCGGTCGGCGTTCCAGTAAACGCTCAGCCCGCCGAGCGGGCGAATGACAAATACAGCTCACGCGCCGCCTCGTAGACGGGCCCGGGCTGGAGTTCGCGCCCCTCGATTCCGACCACCGGCACCACCTTGGAGTGGTTGCCGGTTGAGAAGATTTCGTCGGCATCGAGAAATTGGGCCACCGTCAGCGACGCCTCGACCACTTCCCTGCCCTCCTCGCGCAACAGCCCGATCACCCGCTGCCTTGTGATCCCGTCGAGGAAACAGCCGTTGGGAACCGGCGTGAACATGGTCCCGTCCTTGACCATGAAGAGATTGGACGTTCCCGTCTCCGCGACGTTGCCGAGCATGTCGAGCACCAGCGCGTTGTCGAAGCCGCGCGACTTCGCCTCCATGATCGCTCGGCCGTTATTGGGGTAGAGACATCCGGCCTTGGCCAGCGTCGGCATGGTTTCGGGCGTCGGCCGGCGAAACGGCGAGACGCCCAGCGAAAATCCCGAGGGCGCGATCATCGGCGCTTCATAGAGACAAAGGCAGAAGCGCGTCGTCTCCGGGTCGGCCGGAACGCCCATGTAGCCGCCATCCTCGGCCCAGTACATCGGCCGGATATAGACGGCGGTCTTGCCATCGAACCCTTCAAGCCCCTCGCGGGTCAGGCGCACGATTTCCTGCGGTGTCACCGTCGCCTTCAGGCCGAGCGCCTGGGCCGAGCGGTTGACGCGCTCGCAGTGCCGATCGAGGTCGGGCGCGAGGCCATCGAACCACCGCGCGCCATCGAACACGGTGCTGCCGAGCCACATCGCATGGCTGCGCGGGCCGATGAGACCAGGGTTGCCGTCATGCCACTCGCCGTCGATGAAAGTCCGCGTGCGAGTCATTTTCTGTGGCATGGCGAAGCTCCAAATTGGGCGGACGGGGACTGCACGGCGACACGATTGCCGCCAAGGCGGACTACCTACGCGTGGGAGAAGAGTATCCGTTCTGCGCTAGCGACGGCCTGGCAGCAGAGTCAACCGCTCGATAACGAAATCCATGAAAATGCGGGAGAGAACATTACGACCGCAGAAACGATTGAACCATACAATCATCGTGGAAAGGCAAATTGATTCGCCGTGCTTGAAGGAATCGAGCACGCGCCATCGCGGGGGCCGGCAATGAGGACAAGATTTCTTCGCGATCTGCATGATCAGCGCCGCTGGTGTCGCCGTCGCACGCGCCTGAGACCGGTGAAACTCGTAACGCGGTGTCACAGGTTTCTGGACGATGGAATGGTGGTTGATATATCCGATGGTGGGCTCCGCGTGCGCCGTTATTCAGGAAATCATCTGCCGTCGCAGCTGGCGATCTACGATCAGTCCGATCGAGTCTTTCGCCCAGTCGTTGTTGCGTGGCGACGGGGCGACGAAATCGGACTGCGGTTCACCGACAGCATGATTCCGGCCACCCCGCCCGAAATTGAGCGCCTGTCGGGTCGCTCGGATTGGAACGACGTCTATATCCTAAAAGGACTTCCTCTTTGAGGTGCTCTGGATGCTGACCGCCAAGTCTAGCGCGGCAAAATAAGCTGCGCCGTTTCCGGCACATCGTGGTCGTTGAGGTCCGCGGGTTACCCTGAGCGTGGACGCGGCGTGCCGGCCGGATACCCGACCATCGGCCCAGCGAAGAAGGCCCGGCTCTCGATCGGATTATCGCCGACGGCAGCGGCGACGCTTCCAATTGCCGCGACGGGTCCATATGACCGTCCAAAGCCAGAGCGTCCGCTTACACGATCAGGGAGACCCCATTGCATTCCGTCTATGTCTTCGACGCCTATGGCACGCTGTTCGACACCGGTGCCGCCGTCTCCCGCCATGCCGGTGACCTGGGAGAATCGGGCCGGCTTCTCTCCGAGATCTGGCGCCGCAAGCAGCTCGAATATTCCTGGGTCCGCGGCCTGATGGGACGGGCCGAACGGGATTTCTGGCAGCTGACGGAAGACGCCCTCGACTACGCCTTCAAAAAGGTCCCATCGGCGGACCCGGCGCTGCGCGACAAATTACTCGAGGCCTATCGCGACCTCGACGCGTTCGAGGAAGTGCCGGGGACCCTCAGAGCGCTCAAGGAGCGGGAGGCACGCCTCGCGATTCTGTCCAATGGCTCGCGGGAGATGTTGAAGCGGGCGGTGCGCTCGGCGGGAATCGAGGATCTGTTCGACGTGGTCTTCTCGGCCGAAGACTGCGGGGCCTACAAGACCGCCCCGGCCATGTACGAATTGGTGACGACACGCTTTCGGCTCTATCCGGACGCCGTGTCGTTTCAATCATCCAATCGCTGGGACATCGCGGGGGCCAGGCAATTTGGCTTCAACACCGTCTGGATCAACCGTGGCGGTGAGCCGGACGAGTATCTGGATCTGTCGCCGAATGCCGTCCTGGCGGACCTTCGCAGCCTGCCGAATCTCGTCTGATCATAGCTCGCCAAGTCATAATCGCACTTGGACGGACGCAGGTCTGTTCGCGGCTATCGCCGAGGGGCGATCAAACGGATGTGATCGAAATGGAACCGAACAACTTGAAAAGTGTTCGCACGGTAACAACAATTTACGGCTTTCGCTCGTAGGGTGGCGGCCGATAAGAAAAACAGGCTGGATAGATGACGAATAACGGCAACTCCCTCTTCACGCGTCGCAAACTGCTCCTTGGCTTCGGTCTCGGCGCCACAGCGATTGCGACAGGCTGCACCACCGGACCGCGCGCCAAGATCGCATCGGTGGCACCCTATCCCGTAGAGCGCGGGATCGAACCCAAATATGTGTCGATGTACGGGCCTGTGGTCGACGATGGATACCGGATTCCGGCCGTCGATCTGAAGCGCGTCGATCCGAAATTCTATCGGCAGGAGGTCGCTGATCCGACCGGCGAAGCGCCCGGGACAGTGGTCGTCGATACCGCGAATTATTTTGCTTATGTGGTGATGCCGGGTGGCCGCGCGATGCGCTACGGCGTTGGCATCGGACGGGCGGGCTTTTCCTGGAGCGGCCGGGCCAAGGTCCAGTGGAAGAGGAAATGGCCGACCTGGACGCCGCCCAGGGAGATGATTGCCCGGGAGCCGAGCCTCGCCAAATATGCGGACGGCATGGAGCCGGGTCTCGCCAACCCGCTGGGCTCGCGCGCGCTCTACATTTTCCAGGGTGGTAAGGACACGCTCTACCGTCTGCACGGGACGCCGGAATACTGGACGATCGGGACGAACTCCTCGTCGGGCTGCATCCGCTTCATGAACCAGGACGCGATCGATCTTTATGATCGTGTCAAGTCTGGCTCGCCGCTGGTCGTCACCCAGATCGGCATGGTCTGACCGGGCTATCCTGCGATCATTTCCATTCGAAGGGGCGGGAGATTCTCTCGCCCCTTTTTTGTTGCGGGATCGGCTTTGTCGCAGGTTGGTATTACCGCAGGCGATCGCGCTCACGCTCCATATGGTCGACGCGGCTTTCGAGATTCTCTTCGCGCACCATACCGGGAATGAGGAACAGGTCGATCAGCTGGCCGATGCCCATAAGCCCCAGGGTGAGAAGCCATAAGAGACCGGTCCACGGCCGGCCGAGATAGAACCGGTGCAGGCCGCAGATCGCGCCGAAGCCCAGCAGCCACAAAATGTAAGAAGCGAGCGTCGACTTCCGGTTCATGGATCTTCCTTCGCAACGGTTAGCCGGGGCGAAAATGGGGTGTCGCCGGGTCGTTGGAAAGGTCGCCGGGTCATTGAGTCCTCAACGTGGCGCCGGGCGACGTCTGGGATCTACCGCCGTGCCCGCTCAGCGGCCGCGTTTGAAGCCGCCGAGCACGCCGCGCAGGATCGCCCGCGTCACGGTCGAGGCGACGGTTCGGCCTACCTGCTTCATCACCGTTTCGGTCAGCGTCTGTCGCTGATAGCCGGAGGAGCGTCGACGCCGCTTCGGCGCCGGGCCGCGGCGCGGGGCGGCCTCGTCGACCTCTTCGACCTCCTTTGTGTCGTCGCGCCCGCCATCGCCGAGCCCGAAATCGGGAAGCTGGAAGCCGGTGCGCGTGCGCCGCCCTTCGGCGGCCTCCGCCCGCCGCATCGATTCACCCTCGCGGCTCGCCTTCTCCGTCTCGGCTTCGAGCCGACGTTGCTCTTCTTCCTGACGAAGCTCGGCCTCGGCTCGCCCGACCAGCATTTCATAAGCCGATTCCGGATCGATCGCCTGGTCGTACTGTCCCGCGACCGGGCTCTTGGCGATGATCGCGTCGCGCTCCGCGTCGTTGAGCGGACCCAGACGCGCCGAGGGTGGACGGATCAGCGTGCGCTCGACCATCGACGGCACGCCTTTTTCGCCCAAGGTCGACACCAGCGCCTCGCCAACGCCGAGTTGGGTGATCGCCTCATAGGCGTCGAATTCCGGGTTGGGGCGGAAGGTCTCGGCCGCCGTCTTCACCGCTTTTTGTTCGCGAGGCGTATAGGCACGCAGCGCGTGCTGGACGCGATTGCCGAGCTGGGCCAGCACGCCGTCCGGCACGTCGAGCGGATTCTGGGTGACGAAATAGACGCCGACACCCTTGGAGCGGATCAGCTTGACCACTTGCTCGACCCGGTCGACGAGGATCTTCGGGGCGTCGTCGAATAGCAGATGCGCCTCGTCGAAGAAGAAGACCAGCTTCGGCTTCTCGGGGTCACCGATTTCGGGCAACTCCTCGAACAGTTCCGACAGCAGCCACAAGAGGAAGGTCGCATAGAGGCGCGGATTCATCATCAGCTTGTCGGCGGCCAGCATGTTCACGATGCCCCGTCCGTCGCGGTCGGTGCGCATCAGGTCGGTGATCTTGAGCGCCGGTTCGCCGAAAAAGCTTTCGGCGCCCTGCTGTTCGAGCACCAGCAGCGAGCGCTGGATCGCGCCGACGGAGGCCTTGGCGACATTGCCGTAAAGCTTGGAGATGTCGCCGGCGTTTTCCGCGAGATGCGCCAGCATCGCCTGCAAATCCTTGAGGTCGAGCAGCAATAGCCCCTCCTCGTCGGCGATCTTGAAAGCGATGTTGAGAACGCCTTCCTGGGCATCCGACAGGTTCATCAGGCGCGATAGCAGCAGCGGCCCCATCTCGGAGATAGTGGTGCGGATCGGGTGGCCCTTCTCGCCGAAGATGTCCCAGAACACCACCGGGTAGAAGTCGTTGTAATACGGGTCCAGGCCGATTTTCTCCGCCCGCTCCACCAGGAAGTCCTTGCCCTCGCCGCGCATGGAAATGCCGGACAGATCGCCCTTGATGTCGGCACAGAAAACCGGCACGCCAGCTTCCGAGAACCCTTCGGCGAGGATCTGCAGCGTCACCGTCTTGCCGGTGCCGGTCGCGCCGGTGACCAGGCCATGGCGATTGGCAAGCTTGAGGTCGAGATACTCGCCCTTCTTGACCGCATCGTGCGGGTCACGGCTGCTTCCCAGAAAAATCCGCCCAGTTTTCTGCATCCACCATCCCTCGCTCATTGACCATTGGGGTTATAGCCAGCCAGCGGCTTGGAACAAGCGCGGCGAGCGATAAGCGCGCGTTCGTCGATTGCGTCGGCGATCAGGCTTTGCCAAGCTTTGCAGCAACCGGCCCCCTCTTTCCGAGGCGCGGCGGCAGGAGGAGATGTCCATGGACGAGCTGTTGGCGAAAATCGCGGCGGAGACGGGTCTTGAGTCATCCACCGCCAAGGTCGCGATCGGTCATATCCTGACCTATCTCAAGGCCGAAAGTGACGATCCCGCCGTCGGCAAGATGATTGCCGAAACGCCGGGGGCTTCGGACGCGATCGCTACGACCGGTGGCGACGACGAGGGTGGTTTCCTTGGCGCCGCGATGGGCGGCGGCATCATGGGGCTCGGTTCGAAGCTGATGGGGCTCGGCCTCGACATGGGTCAGATTCAGATCGTCGCGCGCGAACTCGCCGCCTTCGCGAAAGCCCATTCCGATCCCGAAACCGTCGATCGCGCACTGGCGTCGGTGCCCGGATTGTCGTCCTTCGTCTGACCGCGGCATCGGAAACTCTGCCAGGCTTTCACCGCATCGACCAATCTCGCCAAAAGCACTCATCCCACCAAACGGTTATGGAATACCGGCCGAGACTGACGTATGGTCGTGGGATAAACGCAGGGGTTCGTTACCAGCAGGGGCCGTGGCGCAGATCGAGGATCCAAGTGCCGCGGAATATTGTCACTGATGAGTGTCGAAGCGGACGTCGCTCGCTCGCTGCCCGACAGGCTGCGATCTTTCCTGTCGTCGCCCAGACGGGCGCGATGGGCGATGCTTTCGCGCGCCATGCGGAGACCGCCTCTCCTCGCCCATCTCGTGCTGTTTGCTCTGATCGTCCTCATTCCCGCGCTGCTGTTCAGCGCGTTTCTGGTGCTGCAGTTCTCCGAACAGCAACGTGAAATCGCGGCCGCGCAAGTGAACGATACGGCCGAAATCGTCTCCAACGCCGTCGATCGGGATATTTACGGCATGATCACCAGCGGCAAGGTGCTGGCCTCCTCGCCGTCTCTGGTAAACGGACAACTCGCCGGCTTTCACGAGCGAACAGTAGCCGCTCTCAGAACCACCGAGACCAATGCCGAGTTGATCGACCCGGCGCTTGGAGTCGTCGTTTCGACGCTGGAGCCTTATCCTCCCGCGCCGAGGAAGAGCGAATACACAAAGACCATCGAGCAGGTGTTCAAGACCCGTCGGCCGCTGGTCTCCGGCGTGTTCTTCGGCGCGCGGGCCGACCGCTTCATGTTCCATGTCGCGGTCCCGGTGATGCGGGATCAGACGGTCACCTATGTGCTGGTGATCAACAAGGCCGCCGATGCCCTCGACGCCGTCATCGCAAATCGGAACCTGCCGCGCGAATGGTCCGCGATCATCAAGGACGCCGAAGGCCGGCGCGTTTTTGCCGCGGTAACCAGCGAGGGACGGATGGAAGCCCAGCAAGGGATTTCCTACGACAACCCGTCGATCCTGGAAACGCTGGGCGCGCGCATGAGCGACGATCTCATCGAGGCGTCGACGGTCTCCAGCCTGTCCAACTGGACGACTACCGTCGCCGTGCCCAACGCCGTCATCGTCCGACCGGCACTCAGATCCTGGATACTTTTGATGAGTGCCGGGATCCTGCTTCTGCTGTTCTCGATCATGCTTGGCATCATTTTCGGCCGGCGCATCGCGGCACCGATCCTGCAATTGTCGCAGCAGGCCGAGGCGATCGGCAAGGGCGAACCGGCAATGCCGTTCGGGACCGATATCGCCGAGATCGGCGCGGTCTCGAAGGTTCTGGCGCAGGCCTCGCGCGAGCGCCGCGAGGCCGAGGAGCAGAACCGCTTTCTCATGCGCGAGATGACCCATCGCGCCAAGAACCAGTATGCGCTCATCGCCGCCATCGCTCGGCGCGCCGCAAAGGAGAGCGCCAATACCAAGCAGTTCCTCGATACGCTGTCCGAAGCATTGGGGTCGCTTGCGCGGTCCGCCGACCTCCTCGCTGGCCGTGGCTGGGAAAGCGCCATGCTGGCCGACCTCGTTGACAGCCAACTCAAGGCGTTCGGCGCCGGCGGCGAGCAAATCGAACTGGACGGCCCCGCCATTCGCCTCAATTCGACCGCAGCACAGACGATCGGGCTCGCACTGCACGAATTGGCGACAAACGCGGCCAAGTACGGCTCGCTCTCGGTTGCCGATGGAACCGTGAAAATATCATGGTCGATCGCCGAGAAGTTCGAGCTTATCTGGCGTGAAATCGGCGGCCCAACGGTCGTCGAACCCAGACACGCCGGATTCGGCACACTCATCACCCAGAAGATGACATCGCGGGGCTTGGGCGGGGCGGTCGAGATGAACTACGCCCCGGCCGGCGTCGTCTGGAAGCTGGTCGCGCCCAAAGATGCCGTCATCGCGTGCGACTAGAGCATGGAACGCCCCGTGCAGGGGACGTGAGCCGAAGGCTGCATTTCGCCGACGCCGGAGAGGCGCTATTGAGGCGGGTGTCGAAGGTCGCTTTGGGATCGCTGCGAAGGCGAAACGCGGTGCGGCCCACAGGGAGGTGCAATGACGGCGCTGACGATCGAGGCCATCGATTTTCCGGAAGCTGGCGATGCCGAATGGCGGAGCCTGGTGGAAAAGGGCCTGAAGGGCCGGGATTTCGAGTCGCTTGCCGCGCGGGCCGAGGACGGTTTTACCTACGGCCCCCTGCACGGCCGCAAGCGCGACGCGTCTGCGCTCGCACGCTCGGCGGGCGGGCGATGGGCGGTATTCCAGCGCGTTGATGATTCCGACGCCGCGCGCGCCAATACGCAGGCGCTGGCGGATCTGGAAGGCGGGGCCAATGGTCTGTCTTTGGTTTTCGCCGGGTCGGCATCGGCGCACGGGTTTGGACTTCCGATGGAAGGCGATGCGATCGCCCGCGCGCTCGCCGGCGTGAAGCTGGAGATGATCTCGCTGAGGATCGAGCCGCATATGGACGCGCGGCGCGCCGTCGAGACGATCCGCACGCTGGCGAAAGATCGCGGCCAGGATTTCGAGACGCTTTCCCTCGACCTGTGCCTCGACGCGATCGGTCCGTTTGCCTTTACGGGAAGCTTTCCCGGTCCCGAAAGTGATTTTCGGGCGCATTCGGGCCGTGCCACGAAGTCGCTACGCGGGAGCGGCTTTCGCGGCCGTATCGCCGAGGCGGACGGGCGCGTCTTCCACGACGCGGGCGCAACCGCCGGACAGGAACTCGGCGCCGTGCTGGCGACGGCGCTCTATTACCTCAGGGCGATGCTCGATGCCGGCCTCGGCCTCTCCGATGCGGCGGCGGCGATCGGCTTCACCCTGGCAGTCGATCAACGGCAGTTCGAGCAGACCGCGAAACTGCGGGCCTTGCGTCTTCTCTGGGCCAAATTGCTGGAGGAATGCGGCGATTCGGCCCCGCCTGCTGCCGGCATCCACGCCGAGACCTCCTGGCGCATGATGGCGGCCAAAGACCCGCACACCAACATCCTGCGTGCGACGATCGCTGCCTTCGCGGCCGGAACCGGCGGCGCCGACAGCCTGTCCGTTCTGCCATACACCGCCCCGCTCGGCCTTGCAGATCCTGCCGCGCGGCGACTGGCCCGCAATATCCAGATCATCCTGCAGGACGAATCCGGTCTGGCGCGTGTGACAGATCCGGCGGCAGGTTCCGGCGGCATCGAGGCACTTACCGACCTGACCGCGGAGGTCGCCTGGAGCGAATTTCAGAAGATCGAGGCGGAAGGCGGCATCTTCGCGAGCCTCTCCGCCGGCGTCCTGCAAAATCGCATTCTGGACGCGCGAGCGGCCAGGGCCGTCCAACTCGCGGAGGGGAAAACCGTCATCGTCGGCGCCAACCTCTACCCGCTCGATGAGGAGCGACATCACGTTCTCCTGGGGCAGGCCCCCGGCGCCGAGCCGCCGCCACAGCCGACTGGGCAAACCCGCTGCGAGCCGCTGCGCCCATACCGAACCAGCGAGACCGTGGAGGCATCGGCGTGACCAAGGTTCCTGATTTCACCCGCATCGCGTGGAGCCGGCCGACGCAGCCTGCCCTCGCGAAGACGCTTGGCGAGACCTTCGAGACGCCGGAGGGAATCCCGATCGCCGGGGCCTATGGCGCCGAGGATATCGCGGACCTGCCGTTCCTGGACACCTATCCGGGCATCGCTCCATACGTGCGTGGCCCCTACCCCACCATGTATGTCGAAAAGCCCTGGACGATCCGGCAATATGCCGGTTTCTCGACAGCGCAGGAGTCGAACGCCTTTTATCGCCGCAATCTCGCGGCCGGACAGAAGGGGCTCTCGGTCGCCTTCGATCTGGCCACCCACCGCGGTTACGATTCCGACCATCCGCGTGTCGCGGGCGACGTCGGCATGGCGGGCGTCGCGATCGATTCGATCATCGATATGCGTCAGCTCTTCGACGGCATTCCGCTCGATGAAATGAGCGTCTCTATGACGATGAACGGCGCGGTGCTGCCGGTTCTGGCGCTCTATGTCGCGGCCGCCGAAGAGCAGGGCGTTGCCCAGAAGGATCTGTCGGGGACCATTCAGAACGACATCCTGAAGGAGTTCATGGTCCGTAACACCTATATCTACCCGCCCAAACATTCGATGCGGATCATTTCGGATATCTTCGCCTACACCTCGAAGCACATGCCGAAATACAACTCGATTTCGATTTCCGGCTATCACATGCAGGAAGCCGGGGCTACGGCGGATCTGGAACTCGCCTATACCATCGCTGACGGCATCGAATATGCCCGGGCGGGCGTCGCGACGGGTCTCGACATCGATCACTTCGCCCCCCGCCTGTCGTTCTTCTGGGCGGTGGGCATGAACTTCTTCATGGAGGTCGCCAAGCTCCGCGCGGCGCGGCTGATCTGGGCCGCGCTCATGCAGAAGAACTTCGCGCCGAAGGATCCGCGCTCGCTGTCGCTGCGCACCCATTGTCAGACCTCGGGCTGGTCGCTGACGGCCCAGGATGTCATGAACAACGCGGTCAGAACCTGCGTCGAGGCGATGGCAGCGACGCAAGGCCATACCCAGTCGCTGCACACCAACTCTTTCGACGAAGCGCTGGCGCTGCCGACCGACTTTTCCGCCCGGATCGCCCGCAACACCCAGCATGTGCTGGCCCGCGAATCCGGCACCACATCCCCGATCGATCCCTGGGGCGGTTCGGCGTATGTCGAACGGCTGACGCATCTGCTCGCGGAGAAGGCCCTTGCCCACATCGCCGAGGTTGAGGAGATGGGCGGCATGGCTGCGGCCATCGAAAAGGGCCTGCCCAAACTCAGGATCGAGGAAGCGGCAGCCAGGACCCAGGCACAGATCGATTCCGGCGCCCAGACCGTCGTCGGGGTCAACAAATTCCTCAATGATGTCACCGACGACATCGACGTGCTCTCCGTCGACAACGCCGAGGTGCGGCGCCAGCAGATCGAAAAGCTCAAGCGCCTCAAGGCCGAGCGCGACGACACCGCGACGCATGCCGCCCTGGCGGCGCTGACGGCGTCGGCCGAGCGTGGCGACGGCAATCTCCTGGAACTGTCGATCGCCGCGGCCCATGCCAAGGCGACCGTCGGCGAAATGGCTGGGGCGCTGGAAAAGGTATTCGGCCGGCATGTCGCGACGACGAAGGTCATCGCCGGCGTCTACAAAAGGGAGGCCGGCGCGATGGCGGGGCGGATCGAACATATCCAGGCGATGAGCGCGGCTTTTGCCGAGGCCGAGGGCCGCCGGCCGCGCATTCTTGTCGCCAAGATGGGCCAGGACGGCCATGATCGCGGCCAGAAAGTCATCGCTTCGGCCTTCGCCGATCTCGGCTTCGACGTCGACATCGGGCCGCTGTTTCAAACGCCAGAGGAAGCGGCCCGCCAGGCCGTCGAGAACGACGTCCACATCGTCGGCGCATCGTCGCTGGCGGCCGGGCATCTGACCCTCGTTCCGGCGTTGAAGGCGGCGCTGGAAGCGGAGGGACGCGGCGACATCATGATCGTCGTTGGCGGCGTCATCCCGCCGAAGGACGTCGACACCCTCAAGGCGGCCGGGGCCGCCGCCATCTTCCTGCCGGGAACGGTCGTCGCCGAAGCGGCCGAGGACTTGCTGCGAGCCCTTTCCCGTCACCTTGGCCATGAGAAGGCGGCGGCCGAATAGTCTCTTGCCACTCCCTTGGTTCAACATTAGTTATAACGCCAGAACCTGGAGATCGGAGGCATTGCCATGAACACCGTCATTCGCAAGATCGGCAATTCCGAAGGTGTGATCCTGCCCAGGGAGGTGCTGGAACAGGCGGGATTTGCCACCGGCGACTCTCTTGAAATCGTCCGGACTCCCGATGGCGTTCAATTGGTTCGGGCAGATTCGCCCTTCGGCCGTCAGATGCGTTCGGCCCGCGAGGGGATGCAGAAATATCGTACTGCCCTGCGTGAACTGGCGAAATGACCATTGAGTGGTTGAGCCGGGAGGTCGTGGAGGCCATTCACTACGAACAATTGTCGGAGCATGGCGGGCTCGCCGGGATCAGAGACGAGAACGCGCTGGAAGCTGCACTGGATCGGCCGCTGAATAAGGCGGCTTATGATGAGCCCGACCTTTTCGATCTTGCCGCCGCCTATTTGTATGGCATCGCTCGCAATCACCCTTTCAGCGATGGCAACAAGCGGACCGCCTATCTCGCCGCCTACGTCTTTCTCGACATTAACGGCTACGACATCACCGCCGACAACGGCATGGTCTACCAGTTCGTCATGGATGTCGCGGCTGGCGCCGTCGGCGAGGACAGCGCCGCGCGCTGGTTCCGCGATTTCACGGAAAAGCGTCGATGATCGAGGCCTATGTCCCGAGCGGTGCCAGAATGCACGCGGTCCGGGCATCGCCCGACGCAATCCCGACCGAGGCTGTCTGGATCGACCTGCTCGATCCGCATCCAGACGAAATCGCCGCCGTCGAACAGTTATGCGGCATCGACGTGCCGACCCGCGAAGAAATGGTCGAGATCGAGGTGTCGAGCCGGCTCTATTCCGAGGACGACGCCGACTTCATGACGGCCTCGGTCGTGTTCGGGTTGGACGGCGGCAAGCCGTCTTTCGCCCCGGTCACCTTCATGCTCGCCGACCGCCGGCTGATCACGCTGCGCTATAGCGCGCCGAAAAGCTTTGCAATCTACGCGACCAAGCTCTGCCGCGAGACACCGCGCCATGGTGGCGCTGCGGACAGCGGCGCCCAGCCCGGCGCCGCCGAAAAGCCGGCCGTCAGCCGCGGCGATCGGCCGCCGTCGGCGGACACGATCCTGATCGGGCTTCTCGAGACAGTGATCGACCGGGTCGCGGACCTCCTCGAGACCATCTCGGCGGACCTGGACAGCATCGGCGAGGACATCTTCTCCTCTTCGGCGCGCAAGAAGCCGACCGGCACCAAGGATTTCAAATCGCTGCTGCGGCGCATCGGAGCGGCCGGCGACCTCACCTCCCGCGCGCGGGAGGGCCTGGCGACGCTCGATCGCCTGCTCCCGTTTCTTCAGCTTGCCCTCGACCGCCGCAAATCCAGCGCCAAAGACGCCAAGCCGCGCGTGAAGGCGATGGCAAGGGACGTCCATTCGCTCAACGACTTCGTCACGTTCCTGTCCAACAAGACAACATTCCTGCTCGACACCACGGTCGGCATGATCTCGATCGAGCAGAACGCCATTATCAAAATCTTCTCGGTCGCCGCCGTCGCCTTCTTGCCGCCAACCCTGATCGCCTCGATCTACGGCATGAATTTCCGTTTCATGCCCGAACTCGGCTGGACCTTCGGCTATCCTGCCGCGCTCGCGCTGATGGTGGTCTCGGCGATCGTTCCAATGCTGTTCTTTCGGTACAAGAACTGGCTGTAGCCCAGCAACCCTGAGTGGTAAAATCTAGCATAAATTTGTTTTTAATCGTCACACTGTATTCTGGATTCCTTCGGTTGATTGGAGCGATGGTGCAGTTCGCGATTAAGAGGCTTCAGGCGATCCAGGCTGGCAGGCGCCCCGATCGTTACAAACAGATGCTCTTCGCCGACGCTGGCAATTTTGCTCGCGGGTGCGCCTTTACGCTTGTCGCTTGCATTGCGACGGCGATACAGACCGATATGCCGAGCGTCTGGGCAATCTTTGCCGCATTGAGCTTGGTAACGACCGTCCGCGTATCAGCGATCTATTATGGCGCACGGCGTGCCGACGACGACCGCGAGTCCGTCGCTATCGCAAAGCGCTTTTACGAGGTGACAGGCGTCATTCACGTCCTTCTCATCGGCGTTTGGCCGATGGTGATTTTCGCAGCTGACCAAACCTATGTCGCAGCCGAACTTTTTTCGTTCGCGACAGCCTTGTGTTTTATGACAGGCCTCGTTGGACGAAATTACGCCTCCAGAAAGCTGGTTGTCCTGCAGTTGTCGGCGGCCGGTGTCCCTATGTCCCTCGGACTCGCTTGGCAGATGGACGCATGGCACCTCCTTTTCGCTGCCCTTTTCGTGATGTTCTGCATGACCTTGCTTAGGATCGCGGACGGAATGCGGGGAATGATGGAAGAGACCGTTGCGGTTGCCGAGCAAAACTTTCATCTCGCTCACATCGACGGCCTTACCGGCTTGCCGAACAAGGGCCAGATGGTCCGTATTCTCGATACCGCGATCCATCACGGGGAGGCGATTGCGTTGCATTTCGTCGATCTCGACCGTTTCAAGCGCTTGAACGACACTTACGGTCACGCATTCGGGGATCGCGTCCTGGCCATCGCCGCGCGTCGCATGGAGGAGGTGAGCGAGGATGAGACTGTCGTTTCCCGATTTTCCGGCGACGAGTTCGTGATCCTGCAGCATCTGAACGGCGAACCGCGGCAGGAAGCGACCCGCTTCGCCAATCTTCTGATCACCGCGTTAGCGAACCCGCTCTCGATCGACGGAATATCGGTCACATCGAAATGCAGCGTCGGCACCGCGCTCTTTCCCGGCGACGCTCGAACAACCGCCGAGTTGCTTCAGCGCGCAGATCTTGCGCTTTATAAATCGAAGTCCGCGGGACGCGGGAGGCACTCGCGATTCGACGCCGAGATGGAGAGCGTCGAGATCGAACGCATGAGGATCGAGTCAAATCTGCGCAGAGCGCTCGATGCAAACGAACTGACATTTGTATTTCAACCCATCGTCAATCCCCAATACGGCCGCATCAGCACATGTGAGGCCCTCTTGCGTTGGGATGATCCCGTCCATGGCGCGATTTCCCCGGCGGTTTTCTTGCCAATCGCCGAGGAAAGCGGCCTTATGCCGGCAATCACCGATTATACCATCGACATGGCATGCGCGGCGGTCGCTACTTGGCCCCCCAATAAACGGGTTGCCGTCAATATTTCACCGAGCCAGCTGAATCGCGACGACATCGTCGATGTCATACTTCGATCTGCGGCCCGCCACTCGGTCGCCCCATCGCAGCTTGAGGTCGAGATAACCGAAAATATCTTTCTCGATCGCGATCCGGAAATTTTTCGACGGCTCGATATCTTGCACGCGACCGGGATCAGACTGTCCCTTGACGACTTCGGGACCGGCTATTCAAATCTCGAATATATCACTCGGCTACCCCTCGATAAGGTCAAGATTGACCGGCGTTTCATACGAGAGGCGCTTGAGAACAACAGGGAGCGCGCCTTGCTCCGTGGCATTCTCGGCTTGGTCGAATCCATCGGACTTGGCGTAGTGGTGGAGGGCGTCGAGCGAACCGATCAACTGGAATTTCTCACTGCAGAACTACCGTCAGCGGAGATTCAGGGCTTCATTTACGGCCCTCCGTTGCGCCCCGAGATGATCCGGGATCTGCTCCTGGCCGGCCGGCCGCCCGTCCAATCGGGGGATGTCCCGAAGTTTGTTGAACTTCGTTGAGCGGCGATGCCGGGTTGAACGTTACGCGGCCCTCGAAGCAGGGGCAACGAACTTTTCTGCATTTCGGCGCTGATGGGCAAGGAGGGCGGCCCGCAGAATCGGCAGCTGCTTGTGAGCCTTGAGCTTGCGGAAGCCCTTGGCGGCCTCGATCATGCCGGCGGCGACCCATCTCAGAGCCATTTGTCCGTTCCGCCACCGCTTCACGTTGTGCGTGACGCGCCGGATCGTACCCATCATGTTCTCGGCGATGTTGGTGCAAGCCAGCGA
>NZ_JAZHLK010000060.1:0-21781 GCF_036549515.1 Aurantimonas sp. E1-2-R+4
GCCCATCAGCGCCAAAATGCCGAAAAGTTCATTGCCCCTGCATCGAGGGCCGCGTAACGTTCAACCCGGCATCGCCGCTCAACGAAGTTCAACAAACTTCGGGACATCCCCCATCGAGCTCGCCCGCGACTTCGCGCAATCGGAATTCGTCGACCAGGGCATGATCGCCGACCTCAATGTGCATTGGGATATCGGCGAGGACGGCACGCCAAAACCCCATGCCCATGTCATGCTCACCATGCGCTCGGTGGATGAGGACGGTTTCGGCCAGAAGGTCCGCGACTGGAATGCTACCCAGATGGTCGAGCGCTGGCGGGAGCGTTGGGCGGAACTCGCCAATGAACGGTTGGTCGAACTCGATATCGACGCACGCATCGATCATCGCAGCCTTGAAGCGCAGGGCATCGGGCTTGAGCCGCAAAGCCAGATCGGCGCACCCGCGCAGCGCATCGAGACACATCGTGTCGAGACACGTCGTGTCAAAGGCGAAGGGATCGAGGCGGCCGCCACCGTTGCGGATCGGGCCGAGATGCACCGGCAGATCGCCCGCGACAATGGCCAACGCATCATCGCCGATCCATCCCTCGCATTGGATGCGATCACGCATCAGCAATCGACCTTCACGCGGCGCGAGATGGCGCGGTTCGCGCATCGGCACAGCGACGGCATCGATCAGTTCAATGCGGTGACACTTGCCATAGGAAACGCCCCCGATCTGGTCGAACTGGGCAAGGACCGACGCGGCGAGGACCGGTTCACCACCCGCGACATGATCGAAGCCGAACAGCGCCTGCACCGTGCCGCCGAACTCATGGCCGGGGCCGAACGTCATGAGGTCGATGACAGGTACACAGTGGCCGCACTGGCGCATGCCGAACAGCGCGGCCTTGTCCTCTCCGACGAACAGGCCGGTGCGCTGGCCCATATCACCGACGGGCGCGATCTCGGTATCGTTATCGGCCATGCCGGGACGGGAAAGAGCGCGATGCTGGGCGTCGCGCGGGAAGCCTGGGAGGCATCGGGCTATGACGTTCGCGGCATCGCTCTGTCCGGCATCGCGGCGGAAGCCCTCCAGAGCGGATCGGGCATCGCATCGCGCACCATCGCCAGCATGGAACATGGCTGGCGGAACGGCCGCGATCTGCTCACCAGCGGTGACGTGCTGGTGATCGATGAGGCCGGCATGGTCGGCACGCGCCAGATGGAGCGCGTGCTGTCCCATGCCGCCGACGCCGGCGCGAAGATCGTCCTGGTCGGCGATCCGCGGCAATTGCAATCGATCGAAGCGGGCGCAGCGTTCCGCTCGATCCACGAACGCCACGGCGGCGCGGAGATCGGCGAGGTGCGCCGCCAGCGCGAGGACTGGCAGCGCGACGCCACGCGCGATCTGGCGACCGGCAGAACCGGCAATGCGATCCATGCCTATGACAGTCATGACATGGTGCATGAAGCCCAAACGCGGGAACAGGCGCGCGACGATCTGATCGACCGCTGGGACCGCGACCGGCAGGCCGAACCAGATCGCAGCCGCATGATCCTCACCCATACCAATGCCGAGGTGCGCGCCCTCAATGACGGTGCGCGGGAGCGAATGCGGGACGCGGGCGATCTGGGTGAGGATGTGCGCGTCGCCGTCGAACGTGGCGCGCGCAGCTTCGCCCGTGGAGACCGCATCATGTTCCTGCAGAACGAACGCGGCCTTGGCGTGAAGAATGGCACGCTCGGGACCATCGAAGAGGTCAGCGCGCAGAGCATGTCCGTGCACGCCGATGACGGACGCAGTATCTCATTCGACCTCAAGGATTACGACCGCATCGACCACGGCTATGCCGCGACCATCCACAAGGCGCAGGGCATGACGGTGGATCGGACGCATTTGCTGGCGACACCGGGTATGGACGCCCACGGCAGCTATGTAGCACTGTCCCGGCACCGCGACGGCATGGAGCTGCATTACGGCCGCGACGATTTTGCCAGCCAGGACAAACTTGTCCGCACCCTGTCGCGCGACCGGGCCAAGGACATGGCATCCGACTACGAGCAGATCGACCCGGCGCGGAATTACGCCGAACGGCGCGGCATCACCTTCCGCGCCCGTGTTGCCGAGATCGTGCGTCAGGTCGTGCCGGAAAAGGTGCGTGGCATGTTCGACGGTATGCGCTTGCCCGCCGATGGCGGACAGGGGCCGGAACGGGCAGCGCCGTCGCCGGGCGCTGGCGAAGCGCAGGGGCCGATACGGGAAAGCGCTGCGGCAAAGGTCCGGCGAACGCCGGATACGCAGGAAAGAGGCGTGGCGGCGGACCCGGAGGCGGCGCTGCGCAAGGCTCGCACGCGGGCGCTCGTCCGTCATGCCCGCGCGGTGGACGCGATATTCGGCGCCGAAGATGCGGGCGGCAGAGGCAGTCCTACGCAGGTGCGCGAACTGACGGACGCCCGCAAGGCCTTCGAGGGCGTGCGGCCTCATGGCTGGCGGGATGCGGAAGCAGCCTACGTGAAAGAGCCGGGCCTCGCCCGAGAGGCAGGTGCAGGCAGGGTCAACCGCGCCATCCGGGCGCTCCAGCTCGAAACCGAAATCCGCACCGATCCCAGCCGCCGCGCCGACCGCTTTGTCGAGCGCTGGCAGAAGCTCGACCGCGCCAGCCAGCATCAATACCAGGCGGGCGACATGGCGGGCTACAAAGCCACCCGGTCGGCAATGGGCGACATGGCCAAGAGCCTCGAACGCGATCCGCAACTGGAATCCCTGCTCGCCAACCGCAAGGCCGCGCTCGGCATCGACGTGGAGGCTGGCCGCCGACTCGGTGCGGCCCTCGCCCTCTCTCACGGTCTCGACCTCGGGAGAGGAAGGGGGATCGGGATATGAGAACCGTCCTATGTGCCGCCGTTTCCATCCGGCGCCGCGACGGTTACCCGAACCCTCTTGCGCCCCAGCAAGGGCATGACCTGATTGGACAAAGAGCCGTCAGAAACCGCCAGCCGGAGGCATCGCATCCATGCCCGCATCAGACCGTATCGTCCGCCTTAACACCGTCCTCGCCCGGACGGGCCTATCCCGTTCTACCATCTATCGAAAGATCGCTGAGAGTACTTTCCCCTCCCAGATCAGAATCAGCATCAACGGAGCCGGTTGGCGGGAGTCCGATATTGATCGCTGGGTTGCCGATCCCGTATCGTGGAGGCCGGGAGCAGGAGGCCGGTGATGGCCGATGACGAGCGGCGCTTCGGTAGAGAGAGACCGGCAAACGACAATCGCGCGCCGGCCGGTCAGGATACGGAGGGCGATGCCGAAGCTCTCGAGCGGCTGGACACGGTGGTGCTATCGATCGCTCGGCTGATCGGCAGGCGGATGGCGCGCGAGGACTACGAGAAAGCCATGCGTGCCGCCAATGACAATTCGCCGCCCGACGCGGGCGACGATGGCGGAGACGACAAGGCATGAACGGACCGTCGCAATGATATACGCACCGAGGCGGCCTATTCCCTTCCCCTGCACCGCAACACATGATATGCATGAGGTATATCAATGGAGAGTGCGATGCGAGCCCTTGTCGATATGAATGATGCGCAGATCGAAGCCCTCGATAGCCTTGCCAAGCGGGTGCGCCAATCCCGTGCCGCACTTATCCGGGCGGCGATAGACGATTATCTTGGTCGCCATCACCGCGAACAGGTCGAGGACGGCTTCGGCCTGTGGGGCAAGCGCAACGTCGATGGTCTGGCCTATCAGGAAAAGGCGCGTAGCGAATGGTAGGCGCGCTTTTCGATACCAATATCCTCATCGACCACCTGAACGCGATCCCGCAGGCCCGTGAGGAAATCGAGCGCTTTGAAAACCGGGCCATCAGTATCATCACTTGGATGGAGGTCATGGTGGGGGCGAACGCCGATCTGGTCGAACCGACCCAGCGCTTTCTCGAGGGTTTCAATGTCATCGCCCTGGACGATGAGATTGCCAACCGCGCGGTGGAATTGCGGCGTGCGCATCGCATCAAGCTACCCGACGCGGTGATCTGGGCCACAGCGCAGACTGCCGGACGCCTGCTTGTGACCCGTAACACCAAGGATTTTTCATCCGACGATCCGGGGGTGCGCGAACCCTATACCCTGTAGGGGAACGCGCCCAGCCCGAACCACAGGAGGCCACCATGTCCCGCGCAGCCCTTTACGCCCGCTATTCATCCGACAACCAGAGCAAGGCGTCCATCGAGGACCAGTTTCGCCTGTGTCGGGAACATGCGCAGCGGGAGCGATGGGAAATTGTCGGCTACTACGAGGATGCGGCCATATCGGGATCGAGCACGATCCTGCGACCGGGCATCCAGAGGCTCATGCGCGATGCGCAGCACGGCGAGTTCAACATCCTGCTGGCCGAGGCACTGGATCGGATCAGCCGCGATCAGGCTGATGTCGCCACGCTCTACAAGCAGTTGAAGTTCGCGGGCGTCATCATCGTGACGCTGGCCGAAGGCGACATCAGCGAGCTTCATGTCGGCCTGAAAGGCACGATGAACGCCCTGTTTCTGAAAGACCTCGCCATGAAGACCCATCGCGGACTGCGCGGGCGGGTCGAGAAGGGCAAGGCGGGCGGCGGCCTCTGCTATGGCTACAGGGTGGTGAAGAAGCTCGACGCAAACGGCGAGCCGGTCCGGGGCGACCGCGAGATCGTCCCGGAAGAAGCGGAGATCGTGCGGCGCGTCTTGCGCGAGTTTGCAGCGGGCAAACCCCCGAAGGCCATTGCCGTTGACCTGAACAAGGAGGACATTCCAGGCCCGCTCGGACGGGCATGGGGCGATACCAGCATTCGGGGTCACCGCACACGCGGCACCGGCATCGTCAACAACGAGCTTTATGCGGGCGTTCTTGTCTGGAACCGCCAGCGCTTTGTCAAAGACCCAAGCACAGGCAAGCGTGTCTCGCGACCGAACCCAGAATCTGAATGGATCAGGGCCGAGGTTCCGCATCTTCGGATCGTAGATGATGCACTTTGGAACGCAGTGCGCGAGCGGCAAAAGCAGATTGCCGAAATTTTCGGGCCGAACCCGGCTAACACGCGCGAGGGCAGGGCAAAGCGTCTGCACCTGGCGAACCGGCCTGTTTCTCTCCTTTCCGGCCTTCTGACTTGCAGTTGCTGCAGCGGGAAGATTGGCATTATTCTCTCCGACCGGCTCGGTTGCCTGAATCATCAACGGCGCGGCACCTGCACCAACAACCGCACCATCTTGCGCAAGAAGCTGGAGGCGCGGGTGCTGGCCGGGTTGCAGGACAGGCTGGTTTCGGCCGAGGCGGTCGAGGAGGCCGTGCGTGCCTATGTCGAGGAAACCAACCGGCTGAACCATCAGCGCCGTGCCCAGCACGAAACCGACCGCCGCGCGTTGGCGAAGATCGGGCGCGCCATTGCCGGGATCATCTCGGCCGTTGAGGACGGTATGTATCAACCGTCGATGAAGGCGCGGATGGACGAATTGGAACGGCAGAAGACCGAGATCACCGCCCGCATGGCGGAAGCCCCTGCCGATGTGCCGGATGTTCATCCCAATATCGCGTCGAACTACCGCCGCAACGTCGCGCGCTTCGCCGAAGCCCTGAACGATCCCGATGGGGGCAGGCAGGCCGCGGAGGCGCTGCGCTCATTGATTGGCGAGGTGATCGTTACCCCCGGAGAGAAGCGGGGCGAGGTCCATGCCGAGCTACGCGGCGAGTTGATGGGTATCCTTGGCGTTGCCAAGGCCGAGGAAGGAAAGCCGCCGGGCATCCCTTTTATGACAGCGGTTGAAGCCAGCCCCCGCAACCAAAAAACAAACGCATTCTCAGTGATTTAAAAGGCGTCCTCCGGGGCGCCTTTTTGCGTTCGCGCGCACCTTAGCAAGCGCGCAAGGTTGCCCGCTGCCAGCAGAAATCCGACGCCATGATCATCGACGAGGACGCACAAGCGCGACGAGCGTTCGACCTGAAACCTGCGACCCGGTGCAGGAGGTCACGGTGCAGATGGCCCGCCGGAGCGGCACACGACATCGGTACCCGGTTCCGCCGGCCGTAAGCATGGTTTAGGACTACATCGTTCCGCCGCGAGCGGCAGTTCGTTCCGATGGGACGGATTGGCGTCCACTTCCTCCTTCCTGTCTTGCCCCGACGGCGAGATCGTTCCTCGTACCTTGTCCGATATGACCGTATTCCGCACGATGAAGAGAACCGCACGCCGCCGGACACCGCATGCCGGCGACGGCTTTGGCCCGCCCGACCGCGGCACTTCCGCGAACGGATGTCGATGAGCGCGATACGCGATCGGCTGGCCAAAGCCCTGGAGCCTCTCGCTCCGAAGCGCTTTGCCTATGCGCGCTTCGCGCTGGCGCTCGGGATCGGGCTTCTCGGCGCCGTCGTCTTCCTGCGTCTGTCGCTGCCGCTGCCCTGGATGCTCGGGCCGCTGGCAGCGTGCCTCCTCGCCTCGCTCCTGCGAATGCCGGTTACCGCGCCCACAATCCTGCGACCTCCCATGACCATGCTCGTCGGGGTGCTGCTGGGAGCAGGCTTTACGCCGGGTATGGTGACCGGGATAGCGGATTGGCTGCCGAGCCTCCTCGGCCTGATGGTCTTCCTCTTCGTCGCGGCGGCGGCCTGCGTGACCTATTTCTACCGCGTCGCCGGTTTCGATCTGTCGACCGCCTATTTCGCCGGCATGCCCGGCGGCCTGATCGAGATGGTGACGCTCGGCCAAGCCAAGGGCGGCGATCCGCGGATCATCGCCCTGATCCATTCCAGCCGCATCATGCTGATCGTCTTCTCGCTGCCGTTCGTCCTCGACGTAGTGACCGGCGAACAGGTGATCACACGACCGACGACCGGGCTGTCCATCTTCGACGCGCCATGGACGGTGGAAGCATGGCTGGTTGTGACCGGGCTCGTCGGGATCGTCCTGGGACGAATACTGCGACTGCCCGCGCCCTATCTGATGGGGCCGATGCTGGTCAGCGGCGCGGTGCATTTGACCGGGATCACGGAGTTCCGCCCGCCCTACGAGCTGGTGGCGGCCGCGCAGTTGGTGCTCGGCACCGCCCTCGGCTGCCGGTTTGCCGGAACCCGGCTGACCGAACTCGCGCGGATTCTTGGGCTCGCACTGGGATCGACCGCCATCTTGCTGTCGATCACGCTCGGCTTTTCGCTGGGATTGAACCGGCTGATCGGTTTGCCGGTCCTCGACCTGCTGCTGGCCTATTCCCCCGGCGGCCTGACCGAAACGAGCCTGATCGCGCTGGCCCTCCATGTCGAGGTGGCTTTTGTCGCGACCCATCACGTCACCAGGGTTTTCCTGGTGATGACCACGGCGGGTCTGGTGTTCCGCCTGGTTGACAAATTTCGCGGCCCGAGCTGACGGCAAGGCTCATCCCGCACGCGCTGCAAAAGGGAGCACCGGTGCGCATGGCTGGGCGAACGGCTCGTTCCGCGCCAGACTGGCGGCTACGATTCGACAACGAGACGATAACGGGAAAGATCTCGCCATGACGCCCTTCCTCTTCAACACCACGCCGTCGATCGTGTTCGAGCCGGGCGCGGCCAGGCGGCTCGGGCCAATCGCGGCGAAAACGCTTGGCGCGCGCGTGTTGCTGGTCACCGACCCGGGCCTTCGCGCGCTCGGCCTGTGCGACCCGGCGATCGCCTCGCTGGCCGAGTCCGGCGCTGCCGTCACAATCTTCGACGATGTCGCGGCCGATCCCAAGCTGTCGATTCTGGAGGCAGCGACCGACGCCGCCCGATCGACGGAGGCAACCGGAATCCTCGGCTTCGGCGGCGGCTCGTCCCTCGACGTCGCCAAGCTCGTCGCGCTCATCGCCGGCTCCGGCGAGGACCTCGACGACGCCTGGGGCGTCGGCAACGCCAAGGGCCCGAGGCTGCCGCTGGTGCTGGTGCCGACCACCGCAGGCACCGGCTCGGAGGTCACCCCGGTCTCGATCATCACCGTCGGCGAGGAGGAAAAGCGCGGCGTTTCCTCGGCGCTGATCCTGCCGGACATCGCGGTGCTCGACGCCGAACTGACCCTCGGCCTGCCGCCGGCGATCACCGCCGCCACCGGCGTCGACGCCATGGTCCACGCGATCGAGGCCTATGCGTCGAAGAACGCCAACAACAACCCGTTGTCGAAGATGCTGGCGCGCGAAGCCTTGCGTTTGCTCGGCGCGAATATCGAAGCGGTGATCGCCGAACCGGCCAATGTCGCGGCGCGCGGCGCCATGCTGCTCGGCTCGATGCTCGCCGGCCAGGCCTTCGCCAATTCGCCGGTCGCCGCCGTCCATGCCCTCGCCTACCCGATCGGCGGGACCTTCCACATCCCGCACGGCCTGTCGAATGCGCTGGTGCTGCCGCATGTTTTGCGCTTCAACGCCCCGGACGCGGCGCATCTTTACGCCGAGATCGCGGCGGACGCCTTTCCGACTCTGGAACGCGAGGAAAGCACGCAAGGCCGCTGCGCCGCCTTCGTGGAGGAACTCGCCGCGCTGTCGAAGCGCCTCGGCCTGCCGCCGCGGCTGCGCGATGTCGGGATCGGCGAGGAACACCTCGCCAAGATGGCGGCCGACGCGATGAAGCAGCAGCGCCTCTTGGTCAACAATCCCCGCGAGGTCTTGGAAGCCGACGCGCTGTCGATCTACCGGTCGGCCTGGTAAGGCGACGGCGGTTCGTCAGCCGCCGGGCCAGGTGTCGGACAACCGATATCCGCCGGGCCACGGATCGGACGGGTCGAGCATCAGTTGCGTCGTTCCGGTGATCCAGGCCCGCCCGGCGATCGACGGAACGATGGCCGGCCGTTCACCCACCATCGTCAGGCTCTCGATGCGGCAATGGAATTGCGATCCGGTGACCGACTCCCCGACAAAGGCGTCTCCCTCCTGCATCGCGCCACGCGCGTTGAGCACCGCCATGCGAGCGGAACAGCCGGTTCCGGTCGGCGATCGGTCGAGCTTGCCGGGGCGGATCGCCACCGTGTTGCGCCCCGTGAGGATGCCGTTCTCCCGCGTCACCGGTTCGGTGAACTGGCAGAAGGAGATGTGGTCCCACTCTCCGTTCTGGGGATGCCGGAAGCCAAGCTGCTCGTTGGCGGCGCGGGTGATCCTCATGCCCGCGTCGGCCAGCGCCGCCGCGTTCGCCGGGCTGATCTCGAGGCCGGCCTCGGCGGCGTCGACGAGAACGAAGCTGTCGCCGCCATAGGCCGTATCGACGGTCAACGTGCCCAGCCCCTCGACCTCAAGCTCGACGCCGAGGCGGCAGGCGAAAGACGGCACGTTGGTGACCGTGATGCGCTCCGCCTTGCCATCCTTGCAATCAGCGGCGATCTCCACCAGCCCGCCCGGCGCTTCCAGCCGGAAGCGGGTGACGGGTTCGCGCATCGGCACGATCCCGCTGTCGAGAAGAACTGTGGCAACGCAGATCGCGTTACTCCCCGACATCGGCGGCGTATCGGCCGGCTCCATGATGATGAAACCCATCGCGGCCTCGGGGTGCTTCGGCGGCACCAGCAGATTGACATGGCGGAAGACGCCGCCCCTCGGCTCGTTGAGGACGAAGTTGCGCAATTCGCCATCGGCGGCGATGTAGCGGGATTGCTCCCAGAGCGTGTTGCCCGGCGGCGGCGCCACGCCGCCGACGATGACATCGCCGACCTCGCCTTCCGCGTGGCAGCCGACGATATGGACGAGTTTGGAGCTGCGCATGCGTCTAGCGCCCGACGTTCAGACAGGGCTCGCCCAGCACGTCCCAGCGCGGGGTCACGCCAAGGCCCGGCTCGTCCGACGCGCGCATGGTCCCATTCTCCCGTATCGGCGCCCCGTCAGCGATCGAGACGGTACCGTAGGAGTTGAAGTCGGTCGCCGAGAAGGTGAATTCGGCGGGCGTCGACTGCGCCAGATGGGCAATGGTGGCCGTGACGATGTCGCCGCCCCAGGTATCCTCGATCGTCATCGGCGTTCCGCTGGCAATGCAAAGGTCGCGCATCAGCCGCGCCTTGGTCAGGCCGCCGACCTTCGATATCTTCAAATTGACGATGTCCATGGCGTCGTCGGCCAGGGCGCGCTGCAGCGTCGCGACGCTATCGATGACCTCGTCGAGGACGAAGGGAAGCGGGGTGCGCCGGCGCACCGACAGACACTCGTCATAGGTCGGGCAAGGCTGTTCGATCACCACATCGAGGTCTCGCACCGCCAGCACCACACGCGCCGCCTCGGCCCGGGTCCAGCCGGTATTGGCGTCGGCGACCAGAACCTCCCCGTCCTGAAGGACCGAACGGGTCGCGCGAATGCGGGCAATGTCCGCATCGGCGTCGCCGCCGACCTTGAGCTGGAACTTGCGATAGCCTTCCGCCCGGTAGCCCTCGATATTCGCCGCCATCTCCGCTGAGGCCCGCTGGCTGATGGCGCGATACAGCGCGACGCGCTCCTGCGCCTTGCCGCCCAGCAGCTTCCAAACCGGCAGGCCGGACACCTTGCCGAGGATATCCCAGCAGGCGATGTCGAGCGGCGCCTTGATGTAGGGATGGCCACGCAAAACCCGATCCATATAGGCGTTGAGGACGCCAAGGTCGGTCGGATCGAGGCCCAGCATCTGCGGCACGAGCTCGGCCAGCCCCGCGCGCACACCGGCGGCGAAGGCCGGCAGATAGGCCGAGCCGAGCGGGCAGCATTCGGCGTAGCCGGTGATGCCCGCATCCGTTTCGACCGCGACGACCGTGCTGTCGAATATCTCGACGAAATGGCCGCTCGCCCAGGTGTAGCGTCCCTCCTTCAACGGAAGGTCGACCTGCCACGCCTTGATGCCGGTGATCTTCATGCGGAACCTCTCATTCGCTGAACTCAGACGACCTGGAATCCCGTCGCAAAGGGATCGCGGTCGTCGATGAAGATGGTGTTGAGACCGGTCATCCTCGCCCAGCCGGCCACCGACGGGATGATCGCCGGCAGGTCGCCGACCCGCGCGCGATCCTCGACGCGGCCGCGAAACAGCGAGCCGATGATGCTTTCATGGACGAAGTCGTCGCCCGGCTCCAGCCGGCCCTTTGCGACCCATTGCGCCATCCGGGCCGAGGTGCCGGTGCCGCAGGGACTGCGGTCGATCGCCTTGTCGCCGTAGAAGACGGCGTTGCGGGCGGTCGCCTCCGGCCGGGTGGGCTTGCCGGTCCACAAAATATGGCTGAGACCGTTGATTTCCGGCTTTTCCGGATGGACGAATGGGTAGGCGTCGTTAAGGGCCTGGCGGAGCGCGCCGGACATCTCCACGAGCTGCCCGGCCGAGAACGCCGCCATGTCATCGAAATTTTCCTGGCTGTCCACGATCGCGTAGAAATTGCCGCCATAGGCAACGTCGACGGTGAGCCGGCCGAGATGCGGGCTTTCCACCTCCAGTCCCTCGCGGAAGAGGAACGCCGGGACATTCGTCAATCGAACCTCGGCGACATATCCATCCACCTCGGTATAGGTCGCGACGACGAGCCCGGCCGGCGTGTCGAGCCGGACCACGCCCGGGTCGCGCGGACGGATCAGGCCGTTTTCGAGGCCCATCGTCACCGTGCCGATCGTGCCGTGGCCACACATGGCGAGACATCCGGATGTCTCGATGAAGAGGATCGCCGTATCGCAATCCGGCCGCGTCGGCGGATAGAGGATCGCACCCGACATCATGTCGTGACCACGCGGCTCGAACATCAGGCCGGTGCGAATCCAGTCGTATTCGCGCAGGAAGTGGGCGCGCTTCTCGATCATGGTGCTGCCGACCAGCGCCGGCCCGCCGCCGGCGACAAGCCGAACCGGGTTGCCGCAGGTATGACCGTCTATGCAGAAGAAGGTGTGACGTGCCATCGAGAGACCTCCGGAAATCTGCAGCTAGAAGCGGTCGGGCCGGAACGGCGCGACATCAATCGCCGTCGGGCGGCGAGCGACGAGATCGGATATGAGGCGGCCCGTCGCCGCCGATTGCGTCAGACCGAGATGGCCGTGCCCGAACGCGTAGAAGACAGCGGGGGCGCGCGGCGAGCGCCCGATCACCGGCAGGGAATCGGGAAGCGACGGCCGGTAGCCCATCCATTTTTTTCCGCCCGTCGTATCGAGGGCCGGCAGGAAGGCCTTGGCCTTGGCCAGCATGACGTCGGCCCGGCGCATGTTCGGCGGCAGGTGCAGCCCGCCGAACTCCACCGCCCCGCCGACGCGGATGCCGGAGGAGAGCCGGGTCACCACGAAGCCGTGGCCGCCGAAGGTCAGATGGCGCTGAAGGTCGAACGCGCCGGACGGCAACGTCGTGTTATAGCCCCGCTCGGTATCGAGAGGGATCTTGTCGCCGACCGAGGTCGCGAGGCTTTTCGACCATGCCCCCGCCGCGATCACCACTTGCCGCGCGCGGATCTTTTCCCCGCTGACACAGCGCAGAACGACACCGTCCTCCCCCGGCTCGACCGCCGTCACCTCGCCGGTCCGAAATAAAACGCCGCGTTCCCGCAACTTGTCGGCGAACGCCACGGCAAAATCGTAGGGGTCGGTGACCGACTGCCACTCGGGCAGGAAGGTCCCGTGCGAAAAGCGGCGGTCCAGCCCAGGCTGCAATTCGTCGATCGCGTCTCTGCCCACATGCTCGAAGCGGATGCCTACCCGGCCGCGCGCGTCCCAATTCGGGCGCGCGGCATCCCGTTCGGCCTCGCTTTCGTAGAGTTCGAGGGCGCCGTCGCTGACCAGCATATGCGACAGCAACGCCTCCGCGACGTGACGCTGCATCTCGCTCCGGGCGAGTGTCATGAGCGCGACCTGCGCCGCCATCGAGCGTGCCGCCGCGGCGGGAAAACTCGCCCGCCAGAAGCGGAAGAGCCAGGGGGCGATCGGCAACAGGTAACCCGGTCGGATCGTCAGCGGTCCGGCCGGGTCGAGGAGCCAGCGGGGCGCCTTTCGCATGATGCCGGGCGAGGCCAGCGGCAGCACGTCCGAATAGGCCAATGCGCCGGCATTGCCGCGGCTCGCGCCGCAGGCGACGCCTTCCCGATCGACGAGTGTCACCGTCAGGCCGTCCCGCACGAGCGCATGGGCGATGGAAATTCCGACAATGCCAGAACCGACAATGGCGACGTCGACCCTGTGATCTGGCGACGGGTTCATCCGAGACCGACCTCAGGCGAAAGATGGAAGTTGCGGGCGGGTCGCGAGAGCGTCGGCGATCACCTTCTCCACCCGCTGACGCTCGGCGCCTTGGAGCGGCTGACGAGGCGCGCGGACCCGGTCGTTCGACTGGATGGCGTGAACTTCCGCGAGTTTGATGTTCTGAACGAGGTAGCGCGACACGTCGAGATCGAGCAGCGGTCGGAACCAGCGATAGATGCTGAGCGCCTCTTTGGCGCGCCCCGCCTTCACCAGCCGGTAGATTGCGACCGTTTCGCGCGGAAACGCGACCACCAGGCCCGCCACCCAGCCGATCGCGCCGACCGACAGCGCCTCGAAGGCCAGATTGTCGACACCGGTGAAAACGTCGTAGCGGTCGCCGAGGCGATTGATGATTTCGGTCGTGCGGCGGATATCATCGCAGGATTCCTTGATCGCGACGAAGCGCGCGTCGGGCGCAAGGTCTTCCATCATATCCGGCGTCACGTCGACCTTGTAGGCAACCCGATTGGAGTAGATCATCGCCGGAAGATCTCCCGCCTGGACCACCGCCCGCAACGTGCCCAGCGTCTCCCGGCGATCGGTGAAATAGACAAGGCTCGGGACAATCATCAACCCGTCGGCGCCGGCCTTGGCGGCGGCCCTGGCGATATCGCAGGATTCGGCTGTGGAAGCGGCGGCGACCGTCATCAGCACCGGCTTGCCGTTCGCGGCCGATTTGGCGATCCGCAGAAGTTCGAGCTTCTCCGCCAGAGTCAGCATCGGCCCTTCGCCGAGCGACCCGCAGACGATCAGGCCATCACATCCGGCATCCATCTGGATGCCGAAGCAGCGCTCGTTCTCGGCGGGGTCGAGGTCGCCGTCCTCGCGGAACTTCGTGGTCGCGGCCGGCATTACTCCACACCACATTCTCGTTCTCCCGTCTAAACAGCTTTTGTCGGATAGGGCGTGGGTCGGCGGAGCGACACAGACCCGCATTTGCCATGAGCTTGGTGATTGTCCTGATTGGTATTTGTCGATGATCTACCGAAGAATGCGTAGGACGCCGGCGCTACTGTGCCAAGACCCATTTCGGCGAAACCGGGATATCATGCGCTCTTGGCTCGCCGGGGGTTGCATCCAACATTCAAATTTCTTAAATTCCATATCATGAATGTAGATGATTTGATTCAGGCTTCGGAAGAGGCGGCGGATCTGATGGGCAGCCTGTCGCATCCGCAACGGTTGCTCGTGCTCTGCGCACTGGCCGACGGGGAGAAGCCCGTGAGCCAGTTGCGCGAAGAGCTTGCGATCGACCAGGTGCGGATGTCGCAGCAACTCATGCGGCTGCGGGCCGATGGGCTGGTCGAGTCGCGCCGCGTGGGGACGACCGTCTACTACAAGATCGCTCGCAGCGAAATCTTGCTGGTCATCGAAGCCTTGCAAAAGGCTTTCTGCCCGGATGCTTCCGTCAAGCCAGGCTGTGCGGGCCGCGATCGCGGCGAGATCAAGGAAACATCGGCGGCTACCGTGAAGCCCCTGCCGCTCCCCCGGCGATCGCGGACGAAGTCTTGATGATCTCCGGAAAAGGTAGCGTCCCCGCGAGGAATGACGCCGGACGCTCGCTCGGCTGCCGCGTCCCGATCGTCGGGCGTGCGGCTGCGGCTCACGACACCATGCGTATCAACGCAAGAAATTCTTCCGCGCTGATTTTTCGCGGACTGCTTCAGCCCATTCTGAATCTGGAAAGGAAAGATAGCCAATGACGCTCACGCGACACAGCCCCTCCCGCGGCAAGGGAAGTCCCGACATCTGGGGCTTCTATGAGGAAGATACCGGCTCCATTCAGTATGTCTGCGCCGACCCGACCACGCGAAAAGCGGCGTTGATCGACGTCGTGTTGAACTTCGACCCGAGCGAGGCGCAGACATCGACCGACAGCGCCGACGAGATTCTCGCCCATGTGAAACGGGAAGGCCTGGAGGTCGAGTGGATACTCGACACCCATCCGCATGCCGATCACATGATGGCCTCGGCCTATCTGAAGGAGAAACTCGGCGCGCCAACCGCCATCGGGGCGAAGGTCAAGGAAATCGCCTCGCTCTGGGAAGGCCTCTACAACTTGCCAGGCGGCTTCGATCCCGAGCGGGACCTCGATGTCCTCTGGGACGACGGAGCGAGTTTCAAGATCGGCGAACTGGACGTCCGGGTGATGCTGTCGCCAGGCCATACACTCGGCTCGATCACCTATGTCGTCGCCGACGCCGCTTTCGTCCATGATACGCTGATGTACCCCGACAAGGGCTCGTCGCGCGCGGACTTTCCGGGCGGTTCGGCCAAGGATCTCTGGGGCTCGATCCAGGCAATTCTGGCGCTTCCCGGCGACACGCGCCTGTTTGTCGGCCATGACTATGGCTCGGACGAGCGCGACGGGCCGGCCTGGGAAGCCACCGTCGACGAGCACAAGCGCGGCAACGTCCACGTCAAGGACGGGACGTCCGAGAGCGCGTTCATCGAGACGCGCGAGAAGCGGGATCGCACACTCCCCCTCCCCGATCGGATGCTCCACGCCCTGCAGGTGAACTTGCGCGGTGGCCGGCTGCCGCCCGCCGAAGACGACGGCAACCACTATTTCAAGATTCCCGCGAACCGGTTCCAAGGAGGCAATTGATGGCCATGGGTATTAAAGACTTCATCGCCGCCGCAATGGCGACGGCAGGCTCTGTCTCGCCGCGCGACGCGCATGGCGCCGACGCCGTCATCCTGGATGTGCGCGAGGCCGGAGAACTCGCGCAGACCGGCCGCGTCGCCGGGTCTGTCCACGTTCCCCGTGGGTTTTTGGAAGCGCGCGCCGATCCCTCGGCCGAGACCGCCGATGCCGGATTGACCGCGGCGCTGGACAAGAACCAGCCGGTCTATGTGCTGTGCGCTTCTGGCGCTCGCGCGGCCATGGCAGCGAAGACGCTCACCGACATGGGCTACACCGCCAAGAGCATCGAGGGCGGCTTGAAAGGCTGGCGCGAATGCGGCCTGCCGGTCGAGACGCGCTGATACCTCTCTGAGTCCGTCAAGAACCAACAGGAGCGCCTGCCGAGCTGGTGGGCGCTCCACTGCCGCCGAAAGCTTGCCCGATGGCCCTCGACCTCTCCCAGTATCTGCTCGGCGCCTTTTCAGGCTCGCTCGTCGGCTTCACCCTCGGCTTGTTCGGCGGCGGCGGCTCGATCCTGGCGGTGCCGCTTCTGGTCTATCTCGTCGGCGTGCCCGGCGCGCATATGGCGATCGGCACCAGCGCCCTGGCGGTCGCCGCCAATGCCGCGGCGAACCTCATCAGCCACGCCCGTCATGGCAATGTGAAGTGGCGTTGCGCCGCGCTCTATAGCGGCGCCGGCGTCCTCGGCGCGCTCGGCGGCGCGGCCGTCGGCAAGGCCATCGACGGTCAGCAATTGCTGTTTCTGTTCGCCATCCTGATGCTCGTCGTCGGGGTCTTGATGTTCCGCCGCCGGGGCAGCACGGGCGATGCCGGCGCCGAGTGCAACCGCGAGAACGCGCCGAAAGTGCTGGGCTTCGGGGCCGTCACCGGCGCCTTCTCGGGTTTCTTCGGCATCGGCGGTGGTTTTCTGATCGTCCCGGGGCTGATCGCGTCCACCGGCATGCCGATCCTCAACGCGGTCGGCTCCTCGCTGGTCGCCGTCGCCGCTTTCGGCCTGGCCACCGCCTTGAGCTACGCCTTTTCCGGTTACGTGCTGTGGACGCTCGCCCTCGTCTTCATCGGCGGGGGGATCGCCGGGGGCCTGGTCGGCGCCACCGCCGCGCGAGGGCTCGCGGCGAAGAAGGGCGCGCTGAACATGGCCTTCGCCGGGCTGATCTTCGTTGTCGCCGTCTATATGCTCTACAAGAGCGCCATGACCTGGCTGGCTTAGAGTCGCGAGGCTCCGGCGTCGTCTTCGTCTGCGCGCCGCTTGGCGCAGAGCTTCGGCCTGATGATGCGGGCCGCCTCGGTGGCGGCCCATTTTCCAGATGCTTTGCAAGAAGAGGCGCTCTCATGGTCCCGGTCCGGCTATCGTATTATTCCGACATCCTGTGCATCTGGGCCTATGCCGCTCAGCGCCGCCTCGAAGCACTGGTGGAGAAATTCGGCGCCGACCTCGCGATCGACGCGCATTTCTGCCCTGTCTTTCCCGACGCCTGGGGCAAGATCGAGACAAGCTGGAAGCATCGTGACGGCTTTGAGGGCTTCAATCGGCACATCAACGAGGTTGCGCGGAAGTTTCCCCACATCGAGGTTCACGAGCGCCTGTGGCTCGAAACCCGGCCGCGAAGCTCCGCAAGCGCCCACCTGTTCGTCAAGGCTGTCGAACTGGTCGAAGCCGACGCGACGGGCGGCGAGGCCGAACAACTGCCTTATCTCGACCGGCTTTCCACACGCGCCAGTTGGGAGCTGCGCCGCGCCTTCTTCGCGTCTGCGAAGGATATTTCCGACTGGCAGGTCCACGAGGAGATCGCCGATCGTCTCGGCATCGACTACAGCAGCGTCGACCGCAAGATCCGATCCTCCGAAGCGCTGGCGCAGCTTGCCGCCGACGATCAGATGAGCCGCAAGAACGGCGCCGAGGGCAGCCCGACCTTCCTGCTCAACGAGGGTCGGCAAAAGCTGTTCGGCAATGTCGGCTACCGATTGCTCGAGGCGAATGTCCACGAACTGTTCCACAACACGACAGCCAACGAAGCCAGTTGGTGCTGAGACGCCGCCCGACTGGGACCGGCACCGCCCATGGATCGATGGCGCTTCGGACGGCGCGAGCGCGTTCGTCATCCCGGTAGAGTTTTTGCAGTAAGGGCTTGAGGGTACCGTCCCCCGCGGAGGCAACGATCTCACCGCCATAGCCGGAGGTGAACAGGACCTTCCAATCCGGACGCCGGCGCTTCGGTTCAATGCCTCGGTCTAATCTGCACTGAAGCAGCGCAGATCGTCCGCGTCCGCAACCGTCAAGCCGCAGCCTCGAACCGCCTCTGCCACTGACGAAACCAGGTCGGCGTTTGTGTCCGCCAGAGTGCCATCCGGCCGGAACAGGTTGTTCTCAAAACCGACCCGCGCGTGCCCTCCGAGGAGCGCCCCCGCCGTCACGCAGGCCGTTTCATGCTGCCCGAAGGCACAGACGCTCCAGTGTGCGAAGCGTGGCATTCCGGGTGCCAGGAACGGCAGAAGGTCCGCCGGCGTCGACGTCTGGCCGACGGTGTAGCGGCCGAACACGTAAAGGACGGGAATGCGATCGAAGGGAACGAGGCCTCGCCGCCACATGGCGTCGAGCCGCACCGCCTCCTCCGGCGCGTAGAGAATGATCTGGGGGGCGACGCCTTCGCGCTTCATCCAGGCGAGCAAGTCGGCGAACGCCGCTTCCTCGCTGTCGTCGAGCACGAGCTCGCGCAGCGCCAGCGATACCGCCTCGGGCTTGACCTCGCGCACCACGCTTCGCTGCTCGGCGGGCGTATAGATCCCCAGCGCTTCGCTGGTGATCTGAATCACCATGCGATCGCCCACAACCCCGTGAATAGCCGCGATGGCGTCGCGATAGGCGCCGGCGTCGAGGAGATGTGTCCCGTCGGGTTTTCGTACGTGCGCGTGGATCATCGCGGCGCCGGCCTCCAGGCATTCGGCTGCGGTGTGCGCCAGTTCCCGCGGCGTCAGAGGAATGGCCGGATGGTCGGCCTTGATGCGACGTCCGCCATTGGGAGCGACCGCGATGACGACGGGCTGCGGGAAAGAGACGGCTTCCATTGGGGCTACTCGCTTGGATGATGACCTGTTTGAATCTTTTTTATCATCATTGAAACACTTGTTGCAATAATTGTCGCTACGGCGTACAACTGACAACCATGGATCAGGGACCTCTTACCGAAGAGATCGTCAAGGCGTTCGGCGCGATGTCGCCGCAACTCCAGACGGCGGCGCGATACGTGCTCGACCACCCCAGCGATGTGGCCCTCCTGTCGATGCGGGAGCAGGCCCGGCAAGCCGGCGTCCAGCCCGCAACCATGACGCGCCTCGCCCAGCATCTGGGTATGGACGGGTTCGACGACATCCGGGAGAAATACGCCGCTGCCGTACGGGACGGGAACCTTGGCTTTGCCGGCAAGGCCGGGGCACAGGTCGCGGGCCAGAAGCTGCGGGGCGACAAGGCTCTCGCGGCCGAGATGCTGACGTCCATCGGGCGTCAGATCGAGGCGCTCCGGTCGCCGGACAATCTGGAACGCATCGCCGCCGCCGCCAAGGTGCTCGCCGCGGCACGTCGGGTCTACTGCCTCGGCTTGCGCTCCAGTCACGCGGTCGCCTGGCACTTTCATTACGTGCTGACACTGATCGGAGAGCGCTCGATCCAACTCGACGGGATCGCCGGCACCGGCGCCGACGCATTGGCCACCGCCACGGCGGAGGATGTCCTTCTCGTCACGAGCGTCCAGCCCTATACGCGCCAGACGGTCGAACTGGCCGAGCATGCCGCCCGGCGTGGCGTGAAAATCGTCGCGATCACCGACAGCGAAGTTGCCCCTCTTGCCCGGACCGCGACCTGCGTGATGGTCGTGCCGACGTCCAGCCCGTCCTTCTTCCACACCATGGCGCCGGCCTTCGTGATCGCCGAAATCCTCGCCGCGATCATGGCAGGCCATGACGACGACGCGGCTCTCGCGGGGCTGCGTCGGACCGACGAACACCTTGCGTCCCTCAACATCCACCTGAAGCCGAAGCAGGCGAAGAGACCGTCATGAGCCACATTCTCCACCGTGCGGCCAATGCCGTAATGCCCGTCGCCGTCGCGGGACGAGGCATCGAGCTGTTCGATCGCGACGGCAAGAGTTACATCGATGCTTCGGGGGGCGCGGCCGTCTCTTGCCTCGGCCATGGCCATCCTGACGTCATCGCCGCTCTGCACGAGCAACTCGACACGATCGCCTACGCCCATACCGGTTTCTTCACGACCGAGGTCGCCGAGCGTTTGGCCGATCGCCTCGTTGAGGACGCGCCGGACGGGCTCGACCACGTCTATCTCGTCAGCGGAGGCTCGGAAGCCGTCGAGGCGGCGCTCAAGATGGCGCGCCAGTATTTCGTGGAGAAGGGCGAGTCCAAGCGCCGCCATATCATCGCACGCAAGCAGAGCTACCATGGCAATACGCTCGGTGCCCTGGCGACGGGCGGCAATGAGTGGCGTCGGGCGCAGTTCCGCCCGCTTCTGATCGAAACCCACCACATCGACGCCTGCTACGCATACCGTCTGCGCGAAGACGGCGAGAGCGACGCCGACTACGCCGCCCGTTCCGCCCAGCAGCTCGAAGACAAGATCCTGGAACTCGGCGCCGACGAGGTCATCGCCTTCGTCGCCGAGACCGTGGTCGGCGCCACCGCCGGGGCCGTGCCGCCGGTCGGCGATTATTTCAAGCGCATCCGCGAGATATGCGACCGCTACGGCGTCCTTTTGATCCTCGACGAGGTCATGTGCGGCATGGGCCGCACCGGGACGCTACACGCCTGCGAGCAGGACGGCGTCGTGCCGGACCTGATGACCATCGCCAAGGGTCTCGGCGGTGGCTACCAGCCGGCCGGCGCGGTGCTTGTATCGGCACAGATCTTCGAGGCCTTTTCGAAGGGCTCCGGCTTCTTCCAGCACGGCCATACCTATATGGGCCATCCAATGGCCGCCGCCGCGGGCCTCGCCGTTCAGGACATCATCCGCCGCGACGGTCTCCTCGATAATGTCGTGGCCATGGGCGTGTGCCTGAACCGGCGTCTTGTCGAGCGGTTCGGCGATCACCATCACGTCGGCGACATCCGCGGGCGTGGCCTGTTCCAGGGCATCGAGCTGGTCCGCGACCGCTCGACCAAGGAGCCCTTCGACCCGAAGCTGAAGCTTCACGCCCATATCAAGCGCGAGGCGATGGCGCGTGGGCTGATGGTCTATCCGATGGGCGGCACGATCGATGGCGTGCGGGGCGATCATGTCCTCCTCGCGCCACCGTTCATTGTCGACGAAACCCAGATAGCAACGATCGTCGAGCGCCTCGGCGACGCCATCGATGCGGCTCTCGAAGGCCTGCCGGGCAACCTTACGCGGTAAGGAGAATATTGGCGATATTATACTTGACACACCACGGGCATTGATGCGATAACAGCATCAAGGAGTTAGACCCATGTCCGTTCTGTCCCGTCCCTACTTTCACGATGAAGCCGCCGCCTTCGCCCATGTCGAAAGCGTGTTGTGGCCGGAAGGCCCGAATTGCCCTCACTGCGGCAATGTCGGCAAGATCTACGAACTCAAGGATGTGACGGGCAAAACGGGCAAGGTCCGCCACGGCCTGCGCAAGTGCGCCGAATGCCGCAAGCAGTTCACGGTGCGCGTCGGCACCATCTTCGAGTCCTCGCATATCCCGCTACACAAGTGGTTGCAGGCGATCCATTTGATGACCTCCAGCAAGAAGGGCATCAGTTCCAACCATCTTCACCGCGTTCTGGAAATCACGCTCAAATCGGCGTGGTTCCTGTCGCACCGCATTCGTGAGGCGATGCGCTCAGGAGACTTTAGTCCGCATATTATACTTGCCATACCCACATCGATCGACTATATAGGAGTCACAAGGAGTTAGATCGATGTCCGTCCTTTCAGACCGCCACTTCCACGACGAAGCCGCCGCCTACC